>NZ_JBEGDL010000022.1:0-82422 GCF_040813775.1 Ammoniphilus soli | reverse complement strand
AGTGTCATTTATATGGTAAATTGCTTGCCTTACTTCTGACCTCATCGTTGATGTTCCAAATGCGTGAGCTTCTTCTTCGGAAAAAGAAAAGAGAGATTAGCGAATTAAAAGCCATATCCATACTGAAAAGTTATCTTGGATTACTGCTGGATTCACTCAACAAGTGTACAGAAGAGAGTGTCCAAATTTTTCAACAGATGTTTCAGATGATCACAAAAAACGGCCGTAAATCGCATCGCTATGACAAGAAAACGGTTTTTGATCTTTTGGGTGTGGTCTATGAAAGCCGAATGAAAGTAGGGGTAGCTGCGTAAGATTCTGAAAAAAATAGATACTAGAAGGCTTATTTGAGTATGCCCATAATGATGAGGAAAAGATCAAAAATCTAGAATAGGGCCTATTTCCAGCCTTAATATGCTTTTACCTACTCCTTAGCTTGATGGGCATGGGGTAGTACCAAGATTTTTGACAAAACATACGTTAATACAAATTTTAGAAACAAAAGGCCCGGTTTTCCTACGCTAAGGAAGGAAGAACCGGTTTTTATCGTTTATTGTGCTAGACAAGATTTTTACTCACTATCGTAAAATATTCTTTTGCTTTAAAAGTATTTCAAGTTCTTCTAAATGTTTTACTGAAGTTGCGGAAGTTCTTCTGCCAAGTTCTAATGCTAATGCTTCTATTAGAGCTATAGTTGGTATTAACGTAAATTGTTGTTCACTCGGCTGTACTTTTAATATAACCGTAGCAAAAGAGACAAGTGGACACGAAAGATGATCTGTAAATAAAATAATCGGAATTCCACGTTCATATGTAAACTCGGCTATTTCAAGTGTTCGATTGGTATAGGGTTCATAGGAAAATACTATAAGAACTTCGTCTTTTTTAAATTGTAAAATCCTATCGTATACTGCTTCACTATCGAAACTTAATTGTCTAGTTTTAGAATAAAACTCCTCAAATAGATGCTCAAGGCAGTAAGCAACAGATTTGTAACCACGAACACCGAATATGTTTATCCTGCTTGCTTGAATAATTAAATCAATCGCCTTTTCAAAGTTTTCGATTAAGGGAGGATCTAAAGTTTTATCAAGCAAACCAATACCGTTCTGCCAAACTTCCGTTAGTGATGTAGAGCCCTTATCATTACTTTTATTATAATTTTTAAAAAGGTGTTGCATATGCTTATATTGTGAAATTGAAGAATCAACCGATACTTTATGAAGATCTTTTCTCATTTCTTGAAAATTTTCATATCCTAAGATTTGCATTACTCTCAATACTGTTGATGTACTTACTTCTGCTTTATCTGCAAGTTCTTTAACAGTCAATAGTCCGATCGACCGGTAATTTTCAACAATGTAATCACATAATTTTCTTTGTTTTTTAGGTAATGAATTTTTTATATTTATAATTTCTCTTAAGATCCCCTTTGTTATGTCTTGTTCTATTATCACGTTTAATAAATCTCCTCTCTTGATTAGATTTTTTTACAATATTATAATTCCTATTAATAACTTCCGATAACATTGTACAAAAAAAAGGAATAGTCAAAATTATTTTTTATAAAAATACATATTTATCTCTACACACTCATTCACTACTGCTTACTAAAATAAATAAACCAAAGCAGCCGCACCGACGATTCCGGCCTGTTGCGAATGGGACAATTTTCGTATCACGGGCTGCCGCTGTTTAACGTATACTGTTTCACATATTCTTTTACAGTGGTAAACAGCGGTTCTCCCACTTCCGATACCCCATCACAGGAGAAAGTTACCGACTGAAAAACGTACTTTCTTCTGTGAAAAGCAATGAACAAATCATTTAATAACAAGCTTGCAAGCCCATAGATTCTTCGTTGCAGTTCTCTGTATTTTTTGCTTGAGCATTTTGCAAATTTATAGGCCTTAGAGCCACAAGGATTTTTTGAGCATAAAAAGGACTTCACCCCAACTTGGAGAAGTTTTCTAGTGACCAAACCAAAAAACCCAAGGGAGGGAAGTCACTATGTATATTCTCCAAAAAGGTCTATTTTCCTTCGAAGAATTGCAAAAAACTTGAATCGAAAGAGCGTTTGCCTATCTTTTTTAACGTTCTTGACTTACGTCCTTATGCCAAGCAATTGATAAACGCTTCACCCCTAGGGGCCGATGGGCATTGTAGACAAGGGATACTTCGTGCTTTGTTGGCAGCCCCGCTCTCAACCCATGTGAATGACGGGGATATGACCCCTACGCTTATGGAGCAAGTCGCCAAAAAGGTGAAAGTCAAATTCTTCATCTGTCTATAACCAGTTAAAGAGTTATGAAGTAGCCAGGAACGTAAAAGCTCAAGCCATTATTCCAATGAATCTTCGAAACGAGAAAGCGCCTCTTGCCGGAATGACATTCGAATGGAACGCCATGCTGTTCCATGGGTTGCCATGACTTATTGGGGAGCAAACGGTGATCAATTGAAATTCCGTTGTCCCCATGCAGGCAAAGTGGATTGTCCGCTTGGCATGGCTGCTTGTTCCTCCTCCAATTATGGGATGGTGGTTAAGATCGACGTAAAGAAGATTTACGCCGATATTGCAGCCCACATCGTGACACGAAAGACGTTGGAAAGAAATTCTGCAGGTCTGCCCATTTTTAGAATTCCTCATCCTCAAGTCCATTTTCGGACTTGTTAGAGATGAGATTTTCTAAAATGCTTCATGTCAAAATTAATTATGCAAAACGGCCAATTATTACAAGTATTGTGACAGGATGATATACAAAGAATACTTTTAAAATTATAATAATTATATTATACTAATTTGTTTCATTGAACACTCCATTCACTCACTTCAGGTTGTCTTGAAAAAAGCCCTTAATCTTAGACTCCAAACATTAGTTTCTAACCTATTATGAAGATTAATGATGAGGAATTTTCAATTTACTTTTAAACCCTGAAAAAACCAGATTGATTTGATTTTAATATTTGTCGAAACATAACTATTTTCTTATCTAATTCCTGACTAATTTTTATTACTTCCGGATGCGATCTTCCTTTATTTTGTGCTAAAATGTATAGCTCTTGACGATACTCATCAATATCCTTATTTAATTCAACTAATTGTGATAAGATCATTAAATTTTCTCTCCCTTCTTAGATTATTAAATTTATTATGTATCAATTTAATCTCCATTCATTTCGAAGATTAAAGTCAACGTAATTAATCAGTAGTTTAGAATTTTTAATAGACCAGATATTTAATATTCTATTTACTTAATATTATCGTTTACTAAATATTCTTATTCATTTAAATATGTAGATCTTTAATATTTAGATCACTGGACACTGTGTAAAATAGATCCTACAATTTGTTTAACGTATAAAATCTAACAAAATAGTTGCCCGGCTATCATTTGATTCCTAAATTGGTAGAAAAAAATACCTAGACAAATAAACATGGCCTTGGTAATAGGATGATGGGGTTGTTTAGATATCAATCAAGATATGGAGTATTTGATGCAAAATTTATTATTGTTTTGTATGGCTTTCTTTAACGTACCAATAATGAATTCCAAATCTTCATCGGTAGTGGATAGAGGAGGTGATAAGACAAGGACGTTGTTAAAGACAGCCATTGTTTCCTTATTTCGGCCAATAATCAAACCGTTGACTTCGCATTCTTCTATCACTTTTCCGACTTTAGATTAAGCAGGCTCTTTGGTCACCTTGTCTTCAACAAGCTCAATTCCAAGCCAAAACCCAAAGCTGTCCGGTTTTCGCAATGCAATGTTTGCTCTACTTGGGGACAGTCCCTAAGTAAGTTAAAGTGCGAAAGTACATAAACATTCCCCGACCAATAAATTCTAATTTTCGATGTAAATCTGTTGTAACTATTTATAGAAAGCCTGATCTTCTAATCAACTTAGAAAATCAGGCTTATTGTTTGAAATTAGGTTAAACCATCCTCTTACTGTTTACCCAATTGATCAGTTAGCTTCCCTAAGTCTTCAAGGGAATTAATATCTTCCATATATCTTGGAATGGCTAAACCCTGCACGAGATCCTCTGTGTTCACTCCTACCATATCCAATTTATCTTTGAATTCGTTATAATATTCACCATGTGTATTTGGCAAGCAAGCACCTACAAACACATCAGCTGTTCCGCTTGCTACTCCTGCAAAGGCAGGTGCAATGTCTACTAGCGTCAATGTAACATTGTACCCTTTTTCTTTTAGTGCTTGTGCAGCTACATAGGAGTCGGCAATACTATCCTGCCAGCCTACATGTACCATCGTAATTTCCTCTCCATCTCCCTGCTCCACCCCTTCAAACCAATTAGCAACGATATCTTCATTTTCTTGCATCCACTTTTCAGCTGCAGCTGCAGGATCCATTCCCTCTTCAATCATCGACATTACTTTACCCAAATCATCAAGCTTCCATTTAAATTGTTGCAAGAGCTTATAGGCATTTGGAAGATCTTCTTTAAATCCTAAACGAGTTACTGTATGCAAATCTTCTGGTTTACCAAAGGTTCCTTTTGGGTCATCTAGGAACTTCAGGTTATATTTTTCTATCATCCAATGGGGGACCCATGCTGTCACTACAATCGGTATTTCTTTCTCTGTAGCCTTTTTAACAGATGCGACCATGGCTGCACTGGAACTCTCCGTTAATTTCCAATCACTTAAATTATAATCCTTAAACGCTTGTTCTGTTGAACGATGAACACCTGCTCCCGGTTCCACCCCTATGACTTCATAATTAAACAGCTCCCCAACCGGTATTGATTCAGCCTGAGTCTTTGGTTCCGCATTACTTTCTGTCTTAGTAGAGCATCCCACAAGGGTCATCGAAACGGTAATTAAGGCTGCAGCTCCTCCTAGAAACATTCTTTTTAACATCATTTACATCCTCCTTTGTCCTTGACCTATATTTTGAGAAAGACGATCTAATACGATAGCTAGAATAACTATCGAAAGACCAGCTTCAAAACCCATACCTATTTTCAGTTGCGTGATGGCTCGATAAACTTCTGTTCCCAAACCAGGAGCTCCGATCATCGAAGCGATAACTACCATGGAAAGTGATAGCATGATACTTTGATTGATTCCGGCCATAATCGCTGGCATGGCCAATGGTAATTGAACTTGAATCAATTTTTGCATAGATGTCGAACCGAATGCGTCAGCAGCTTCGATCAATTCCTCTGATATTTGCCTTATGCCCAAACTAGTCATCCTAATAGTTGGTGGCATCGCGAATATAACGGAAGCAAAAACGCCAGGAACCGTTCCTAATCCAAAAAAGAAAATAGCCGGAATTAGATAAATATAGGCAGGCATCGTTTGCATAAAATCCAAGATTGGCGTCAGGATATTATTGAATTTTTTACTTGTTGCTGATGCTATCCCTAGAGGTAACCCGAAAACAATCGAAATAATAACAGAGGTCATGACCAGCGCAATGGTATAAGCAGCGTGTTCCCAATATCCAAGATTTACAATGAGCAGTAATCCAAACAAGGTAAAAACAGCCACAGACCATCTGCTCACCTTCCAGGCTAAAATGGTCATGAGACCAATAAACACCAAAGGATGAATGAGTAATAATCCATCACTAATCGTGCTTACAACAGAACCTAAAACAACGGAAATAACCTCAAAAAGACCCTCGAAATTGTCTGTCAAAAAATTAATGAACGATTCAACCCATGTATCTATTGAAATCTTCGTGTCCATTTATATCACCCCTTTTTTGACAGCAGTCAACTTAGCTGTGATTCGATTATTCGTTTTCTCCCCTTTTTTTCCTAATTGGATGTCAGAGTTAATGCACGACTTATTTTTTGACATCGCATAAAGTAACCTTTCTTTTGTAACAATCCCTGTAAATTGATTTTTTCGATCCAAGACAGCAACCGGTCTTTCCGATGAGGCTACTTGATCCAGCAGATCCATTAAGAGCATCTCTTCATTCACACAGGTCATATCATGAATCAGAATATCTGCCAAGGACTTCCCTTCCTTGATTGCAGCAGAAACCTCTTGAAATGAAACACTACCTTCTAATTCGTTCCTATCATTCGTAATATATACAAACTGAGCTCCCTCTACTGTCATTTTTTCTAAAGCTCCCCGTAAACCTTTCTCCGCTGCGACAGCCCCCCTATTCTCTTGAATATTAGAAGCCTTAAGCACTTTAGAGAAATCTACATCTTCAACGAATCGTTTAACGTAATCGTCCGCTGGCTGCAAAATAATCTCAGCTGGGGTCCCGATTTGGACAATGGAACCGTCTTTCATCAAAGCAATACGTCCCCCGATTCTTAAAGCTTCATCCAAGTCATGGGTAATAAAAATGATTGTTTTATGCATAGATTCTTGAAGCCGTAATAGCTCGTCCTGCATCTCTTTTCGAATCAACGGATCTAGTGCGCTAAAGGCTTCATCCATTAACAGGATATCCGGATCATTGGCAAGTGCCCGGGCAAGCCCTACTCGTTGCTGCATTCCGCCACTCAATTGGTCAGGGAACGATTGTTCATAACCTGTAAGCCCAACCAATTCCAGAGATTTTAAAGCCTTTTCTGTTCTCTCCTTTGATGGAACACCCTGTATTTTCAGCCCATACTCTACATTTCCTAAGACCTTTTTGTGTGGGAATAAGGCGAATTTCTGAAATACCATCCCGACTTTTTTCCGCCTAACCTCCCTCAGCTGTTCTTTATTCATCTTAACTATGTCAATCCCATCGATCTGAATCTCACCTTCCGTCGGTTCAATCAATCGATTCAACATTCTGACTAATGTTGACTTACCGCTTCCCGAAAGCCCCATAATTACAAAAATCTCGCCAGACCCCACTTCAAAATTGGCTTTATTCACCCCAACCGTCATTCCTGTTTCTTCAAGTATCTCTTTTTTGGTTTTCCCTTCAACCAGATAGCGAATAGCTTGTTCTGGACGGTCGCCAAAGACCTTTGTCACATTGCTGACTTTAAATTTTGCTTTGACTGCTTTATCCACACATAACCACCTCTCTTTTATTTGACCCCAACCATTAGACCCTTCTTATCAATTTTAAGATTGAACCATACAATAATGTAAATGATTAAAAAAGCACTCCAACCAGCTTGAAATCAAATTATTATCCTGACAAAGGTAAAGATTTCAAATTAATATAATGTATAACCTACCCTTTCTAATGTTTAATAAAAAGAAAGCTTCGCTTTTATAATTAATCCTCCCTTCTCAACATAAAAAACGCAATTCTATAATGGTCTTTATTACACTTAGACAGACCCGAAATTAATAACTTAATTCCGAGACTCTACTAATTAAATATAATTCTAAATTTTCAAATAAATATATCATTGGACATGTTGTCACATAAATATTAATATTTTTTTAACATTGGACCCTTTTTGATGCGGTGAATCCAGAACTTGTTTCTGCTGTTCCACAAAGATTCTCCTTTTCTAATTAGCAGTTTTGATCAATACGAAGCTGTCTTGCGTTAAACTCATATTCTTTGTTTCCGGGGCCATGAACATAGTGACTAAAAATGCTATGAAAAGCAACGCCCCACAAATATACATCGCAGCTGCCAAACAATAATTCCCCAAAATGAACGGAAAGAAAAACGTACCAATGGAAGAGGCGATACGGGTTACTCCTGTGATAAAGCCCATTGCCGTATTAAACGTTCCATAGATTATAAAGAGAACTAGGATAAAAACAAATGACATATTCAATCCAGAGGTTGCTCCCAATACGAATAAAGAGATGGAACATACTAAAAATGGCCAAATGAGTGTAGGTTTTCTTCCGTATTTTTCAATAAGATAAAGGGAAGGAAGCAAGCCCACAAGATAGAAAATATTAATGACCGCCGCTCCCAGGTATTCCTTCGTTCCATTAGCAAAACCAAATTGGCAAGGCTCTCAGGGATATAGGTACCTGTTGCCAAGTTTGGTATGACTTGAAGTGACCAGAAAACTACCACGAAAATTGTCAATTTCCCATAACCATTTTCGAAACGTATCGAGAAAGGTGGTTTTCTCCTTGGTCACTGGTTCGGCCGACATGATGACATGTTCCCGAATATTTTCAGAACAATAGCGTTTGCTTCTTTTTCCCTTCCTTTGCTGGCCAGCCAACGAGGGGATTCTGGCATATTTAAACGTGCGACAAGCATGAAGATTACTGGGATCGCACTGCTTAAAAACATCCATCTCCAGCTCGTATCACCTATGGATAGCAAAAAGCAACCGACCAAATAGGAACTGGCGTAACATACCAGAATCCATTAAGCCCTCCAAGTAAGGAACCACGATTTTTTTTGGAGAAAATTCCGCCATCAAGCCTCCTGCAATGGGGTAATCTACACCTCGCAATACCCAAAACAAATCGTAAAATGACCAACTGCATGGGATCGTTGACATAAAACTGAAGAATTGACGTAACAGCCACGACAGTCATATCGATGAGAACCATCTTCTTCAGGCCAACAAGGCCTGTAAGATAGCCTCCTAATATCACCAATAAACATACCTACAAGAGTTGCCGTTCCAAGTAGACCTATCATGGATACAGACATATTCAGTTGAGACTGCATGACAGCAAGTGCTATCGGAATAATTCCAATAATATACCCATCGATGAATGTACTCCCACTGGCATTAGCAAACATTTTTTTGTAATTGGGGCAGGAGTTGCGAGTACTGCATAACATTGATAACATAACGTAGCTAACTGAGAGCAGGCCCCCTTAAATACAGAAGAAACTATTATTCCGCCATCTCCTTTTCTGAGGTAGCATTAATTTCTATTATCGTCGCCTTCTTTTTTCGGGCAGCATTAATTCCTTTATCAGAATCCGAAAGATAATTCTTTTTCTTCAGCAGATTGCCACCAATGCGGAAGTTTTCAAGGAACAACCACAGCATTGGAATCGTCATCAGCAATCCTCCCAGATTCAACAGACCCTTAACGGAATCGGTACCACCAGAAGCCACTAGAAGGTAAGAGACTGTAGTCACAATAATTCCCATTAAAATTTTAATCTTTGTAGGTGGTTCATCATCAATTTGCTGGTCACGAACACACAGAGTAGCGAGTACAGAGCTCATGGGATCGGCCAGAGTTACAAAGGAAAAGATAATGGTTACAAGGAAAACTATTTGAATGAATGTACCGCCGGGCATATTACCAAGAACCTGGTAAATTGTAGTCTGCATTCCGAACTCCTGTACAGCAGCCCAGATATCTACTAGACCAGAAGATTGCAGCTTCATAGCCATACCGGCAAAAACCCCAATCCAGATGATACAAAAGATAGATGGTACAAGTATGTTAAACAACAAAAATTGACGAACAGTTCGCCCTTTTCCCAGGCGAGCCAAAAACATTCCTATAACAGGAGCATAGATTATAAAAGCATTCCAGTAAGTAATCGTCCACTCATTTGGCCACTGATCCTCGGGCACCATCGTATTATTATAAGTAATCTTGCTCCAGAAATTATCCATCATATTGCCTAAAGCTTCAGTGCTGATTTTACTGATAAACCGGGCGTCTCCGAAAATCAGCATATATCCTAACAAGAAAAAGAACAGCATCATGGTGATAGATGAAATTTTCATCAGTCCCTTAGAAATACCAGTAACACAGGAGATGATAAAAAATCCACCAACCAAAATCGCGATGAGCAACCAGACCATATTCCCCTGTGGTATATGAAATACACTTTGAATACCTGCACCTATCTGAAGAAGACTAGCACCCATGGAGTTGGAAACTCCACTGGCAAGAGCAAAAACAGCAAATACCTGTACTACGGTGGCCAGCCAAAAAATCTTACGATTAAAACTATGCTCTACAAGTGAACCAAAGGAAAGACTTTTCTTGAAATTATAAGTCAGGAGAGCGAATGCGAGACCACATAAAGCATACATTGCGTACTGAACGAAGGACCAGTTAAACATTGCCTGACTAACCGCGAAAATTGCAGCCTCCCGAGAACCGGCCTCTACACCGGCAGCTACAGGCGGTGTCATAAAGTGGTAGATTGGCTCTCCCATGGCCCAGAACAGCAGGCCAACGCCAATGCCTCCACAGATGGTGATGGAAATCCATTGCCAAGTAGTGTACTCCGGCTTTGCATCCTCACCTCCGATACGAACGTCCCCATACTTAAATATCACGAAACAAATTGCAAAAATAATGGACAACACAGATAAAATATTAATCCACCAACCAAAATTATCTCCTACCCAATAAATAGTATTATTAAGGACCGTACCAAACTTTTCTGTAAAAAAGATACCGAAAAGAATTTCTACCGTAAGAATAATTATAACTGGGATAAATACTGCCTTATAAAGCCTATATGTTTTTTCATTCGTTGGTACTTTACTCATAATTTCCCTCCCGTTACTTATTAAAATTTCAACAATTTAATAAGTCCTGATATAATTATAAAAATAAGTTTAAATGATTCACTCTACAAAAGTAATTAATGAGAAACCACAGTCGTGAACTTATTTCTTTGAAATTCAAGAGAATCGGTTCCTAGCAAGCTATTAATATTTTGTGCTGTATTGAACCCCGCTTGAACAGCTGTTTCAGTATAAAAAGTACCTAAATAATCATCAGCTAAGAACAACCTACCAACAAGCAGTGTTAAAGTTAATTGTAGTTTTGCACGACCTGGGAAAACATAGACCGATCCTAATGGTCATCGACTTACTTGAGATTCAACTACATGATCACTAACTTCAAATGAACGGATAAGATTGGAGCTATGGATAAGAACATCAAATGATCTCTTAGGCGTATCTAAAGCGTTTACATCACCCAACTTGAGGTCCCGTTTCATTAGTTAAAAAAGGGAACCCAGTAGTTTAATAGTGTCGGGTGTTTTTTTAAGTTTCTGTTTAACTTTAGGTTAAGTCTATCGATGCATTCGGTGCGCTAATAGAAATAATGCGAAGCGTATCTGGCCCTGGCTTCGAACTGAGGCTAAGCATACGAATGGCATCGGATAAATGGATCCGTCGATAAGTCTCTGTAACTCCATTTAAGGCGAGACCTTCACGAATTCGAAGCATGTGCTCAAACTCATCCTCTTCGAGAAGTTCTTTCGACAAGCTCAGCGTGTTGAGAACATAATTTTCTATTGTTCTACTGATAGTTACACTCACGTCAGCCTTTTTCACACGACCAGTCGCAGAATAGGCAAGGGTACTGATAATCCGGTGTTCAGCACTACTGATAGTCTCACGCAGGAACTTGGCTGATAATGGAGGGGTATCTTCGACAATTAAACGAGTTATACCACGATCATTGATTGCCTCTAGGATTTTCTCTGGGTCGTCCTCCACCACAACTTCTCGATGAGGAGGCCAGATATCCATATCAGCGTGGTTGCCATGACTCTTTCCAACATGGAAAATAAAGCATTCTGGATAAATTCGCAACTTACCTATCTCATTGCCAATCTTTGATCTATAGGAATCATAGAAGCGTGCTATTGTCGCCATTAGCAGGCCACTCGCACCTGTCGCTCCTCCAGGACGACGAACTACAACTCCGATGCGATCCTGCGTATGTAAACCGGGGAAAACGTCTTCTAAGGAGGCTAGATGACCGTCCAGCGTGAATGAGAAATCAGCAGAACTAATAATTTTAGTAGAGTGCATAGTCCATTCTCCTTTTTAACATTTATTTTATAAATAAAATTAAAAGAATTAATGCTAGACTCCAAATAAGTCCATTCAACCAACCCACAAAACTTACCATATATGTCACGTTATATCTTCTTGCATTTTTTAATAATACATGTTGTAAATTTACGAAACAGTTATATTGCTCTTCAAAATGGAAGTTATAAATGTTCCAAAAATATCTCCATTATTTGATTTAAATCCTATTTGATAGGGGGTTTAGGTAGCAGCAATGCTAACAAACTTGTATTACACACATGAATTGTAATACAGTAACCATCTACTCTTAACCAATATTCCAATTATTGGAAATACCGTTGTTTGGAAATATAGGCATTAGACAGAGTGTCATTAATCAAGCGATATTCTTTTACACTATTACACTAAAAAATGATCACAAATTTGAAGCTAAAAATGAATTCCAGTTTAAATCAACCACTCACCTAATAAACTCATTAACTTCACCGGATCGAACACGTTTGTCGTCATGGGAGGTATGTAGTTTGATTTGCATCCAAAGGAGACCTACCAAGTAGAAATATAAATCCTGAAGGGTAGCGGATCCGATCCGCTTCCTTTCAAAATATCTTCATTTTTATCAGGGGCGATGTTGTAACCAAGATGACCTACCTTCGCACCTGATCCATAGTGCAAGACTGGCCAGTTTAATGGCTATGGAAGTGCTGAAATCCGATGTCAACAATATTGTTTTAATTCCAACATGGTGAAGATCTTTAACAAAAATTCCGTCTATTAACGGTGAGTAGCCACCTGAGGGGCTTTCACCCCCGAGGCTATACACGAACCGTATGTTCTTTTACTACTATGTCAGGTCTGAATGAGAATCCTTCGAAACTTTTAGATTTAAGTATTTGTTCATGATAGGATGGAAAACCTCCCATATAGCCCAAAAACGTACGGGGCTTTCCTTCAATATTTGCCCCTGTAAACCAGCTGTCTACCTTGGCATAGATTGACTTGGATCCTATCTCATTCACATGGTTCGTCCAATCTTCCTCTGCCTCAGGAGTGGCCTCAATTACTTCAATACCATGCTTTTCAAAATATTGTATACAGTCGAAGATCCATTCTGCTAGTACCTCATTCACGGTAGGTGCATTGGTCGGTAAATTGAAATGAGGACCTCCGATGGTGAACATATTGGGGAATCCAACGTTACAAATCCCGAGGTATGTCTTGAGATTTGCTCCTCCTTCCCATTTATCCTTTAACAAAATTCCATTCCTTCCACGAATATTTGCATTCATTAGCGGTCCGGTCACTGCATCGAACCCGCTTGCAAAAACAATAATGTCCAGTTCATATTCAGCTTCTGTGGTTCGCAATCCCTTGGGTGTACACTCCAAAATGGGTGTTTTTTTCAAATTAACTAGGGAAACGTTTTCTTGATTATAAGTTTCTAAATAACCAGTATCATAGACAGGACGTTTTCCATTGACGAGGTACGTTGGAAGTAAATTCTCAGCTGTTTGAGGATCTTTTACAATCTCTTTAATCTTGGATCGCATAAATTCTGCTAGAGTTTCATTAGCTTCATCGTTTGTCATTAAATCATTGTACGCTACTAATAATTGAGAACCGTCTATTTCCCAGATTCGCTCATATAGCTTCTGACGTTCTTCAGGTGTGTCATCGAGTGCTGAATAATGCTTTATAAATTGGTTTATTTCCGTATTGGGAGGAAGGGCAGTAGGATGTTCATACATTTTACGCCTAAGCTCATGAAAATTGTCTTTCATTTCCTTAATTTTATCAGGACCTAGTAATGGGTTTTTCACTGGGAAAGTGTATTGTGGCGTACGCTGAAAAACAGTTAGATGATCTGCCATCTTAGAAATAGCTGTAATCGATTGAACACCACTTGAACCAGTACCAATCACACCTACTCGTTTCCCTCTAAAGTCAACCTTTTCATGTGGCCAACGACTAGTATGATATGCTTTACCTTCGAAGCTTTCTAGACCTTTAATATCTGGTTTATGAGAAGACGTTAGATTACCTATTGCTGGAATGAAATACTTTGCAAGTACAAGGTTGCCATCCTCTGTATGGATTCGCCACCTGTTATTCGTCTCGTCATACTCTGCGGAGGTGACTCGGGTGTTAAACTGGATATCTCGGCGAAGATCTAGCTTATCTGCCGCGCAATTCAAATAATCTAGTATTTCTGATTGTTCTGGATATGCAGAAGACCATGTCCAACCCTTATAAAGTTCTTCTGAAAAAGTGTAACAATAGAATTGGCTTTGACTGTCGCAGCGTGCTCCAGGGTAGCGATTCGAATACCAAACACCACCAACGTCACCATTTGCCTCATATAAGCGAACCGAGTAACCCCCCTCACGCAATAAATGAAGCGCATACATTCCACCAAAACCAGCTCCAACAACAACAGCATCTAATTCTTGTTTATGAGTCATACTTTCTTTTTCTCCTCTCGATTATACTATAAAGTTAATTTTTCTTTTACATTTGGCTGTACAACCTATGACTTTTCCAGGTGCGTGATTGAACCCTGGAATAAAAGCTTGCACTCTGCAATGATTGCCCTTGTCAATCCAACTAAATTACATTCTTCTTGCATCAGGGCTTCTTCCGCTTGATTTTTGAAGATTATTACACATCCCGCGATCAAAAATATCTCCAGATAATGCAGCCGCTTGTGCTTATAAGTTGCACCTGTACTTCCACCAATATTAAACAAATTAATACAATATAGTTGATCCAGCCTTTTTGCAATTTTCTACATATCTTCTTGATCGAATCCCTGTGATGTTGTTAGAGTGAATGTGCTGTTTGGTATATGAGGGTATCTTTGAAATAATCGTTCGATTCTGAAGTATGGTTAGTTATGATTGAATAATTTTTAGATGAAAGTACACTAATTGAAATTACTTTGGGATCTAGAGTCGCCAATAGTTGTTCATCGTATGTCACCCCTTTATGGTGCAGTGTACTAAATAAACAAATAAAAAGTAACGTTAACTTTCATTTATTTTAAAAAAGTAATAAACATTACTATTATCCTAATAATATACTGTTGATTTTAATTTTGCAACTGTTTATTTTTTTTTTACCTTTTTGATAATTATAACGATTTATAATACTCAATAAATATCGTATTCACAGAGCGTTGTGATAATCCGCCGCATAATCGTTTCGGCGTCAACGACAATACCAAGATGGGCAATCTTAAAGATACTATCATTTTTATCCTGATTGATCATCAAAAATCACTTCGGATTCCATCATCCCATCAACATGCTGGGATGCACCAGATATACCCACAGCGATATACAAACAGGGTTTTCGGTTTTACCTGTTTGTCCTACTTGTCGGGCATAGGGCACCCAACCTAAGTCCACAGCTACTCAAGTCGCTCCCACCGCGCCTTCAAGGAGCATGGCCAAGTATTCAAGCAACTGAAATCATTCCGATCCCTGCACCATAAGCGAGAAATAACGTCTACAGTATGTCCTCTCTTAGCTAAAAATTCTGCTGTGGATAATCCTTCTTGATGATGCTCATCTATGAACGAATTCGATTCTCTAAATTAGCCGTTTCTTCTAATACTACTCTAAGCTGTATATACAAACGGCAATTCTGAACTGGTATATCCAATCTCCGAGAACCAGTGACTACAATGACAACATCCGGTAGATTAAACTTCTAAAGGTATCCGGCTCCCTACCACGTAACTCAGGGAGATTGGGTCCTTTGTTAGGATGTTCAGGATACCCTAAATGTAGGCATAGCGAACTAATCAATTATGAAGCCGATCTTCCCTAATTGAGCCGCAGCTTGCATACGACTAAATGCTTGTTGAAATTGACTTAATGGGTACATTTCATCCAGAATCGGCCTGATTTGATGAGTTTGGATCAAATCTATCATTTCATTATATTCTTCAGTGCTTCCCATTGAAGAACCCAATAGGTTATACTGTCCCTGGAAAAATTTACGAATATTAATTTGAGCATCTTCTCCTGAGGAGGCACCAAAGGTAACTACACTTCCTCCCTTACGTAACTGATCGAGCGACTTGTTGAATGTAGCAGTCCCAATACTATCGATTACCAGATCCATTTTTTCCTTGCCAAACGCTTTATTCCAATCATCACTGGTGTCAATAGCCTTGTCCGCACCTAGTTCAAGAGCCTTCTTACACTTATCTTTTGAACGGGACGTAACAAACACCTTAGCTCCAACCGCTTTCGCAAATTGCAACAACAACGTTGATACTCCACTGCCGATTCCAGGGATAAGTACTTTCATCCCCGAATGTACACCCCCTCTTGTAAACAATGCCCTATATGCTGTGAGGCCTGCTAGAGACAATACCCCGGCTTCTTCCCAAGTTAGATGCTTAGGTTTCTGAGCTACATTTTCTGCTGGAACGACGACCTGTTCAGCAAAAGTGCCATCTGAAGGAAAACCTAGAACTTCAAAGCCCTTAGGAGGAGAATCACTTCTTTCTCTCCATCCAAGTCCGGGGTTTATAATGACTTCGTCCCCAACTTGAACGGTTAATACCCCATTACCTATAGCGGAAATTACTCCAGCGCCATCTGATCCGATAATTAGCGGTGATTCATTTGGTTTATGATAATTGAGAACAAATAGGTCACGATGATTTAGTCCTGCAGTTTTCAATTTCACCCTTACTTCTCCTGCTCTTGGCTCAAGCGCTGACATGTCACGATAAGATATCCCCTCAATGCCTGTTTTCCCTTCATGAACAATTGCCTTCATCCTTTTCACCCCAATATTCATACATTAAGTTAGCTCGCTGAAATAGAAACTTTTACAATTCTCTTTAAATTGTTAGTCTTAAATCGGAAGTAGCTTTAAAGTATTTTTCATTTCAACATTTTCTATCATCTTATACCAGGTATTCGGCTTGCACGATAATACAAAATAATATCGCTTTAAAAAACTTACAATCAGATCTGCTTTAAGTTCTCTAACACTATCATCCATCGGCAAAAAGCATAAATCGAGCCCAGTTACTTCCTCCCCATCATTGTTCCATGACGGATGAACATAAGGAAAATCTACCCGCTTATAACCTAGATGAGCTAATACCTCACGTCGAACATAAGGATCCATAGGCTTTACTCCACCAAATGCGTAGTGTTCAACTCGGTATGGATCATATATTTCGGCAAACATACCAAACAACTGTTTTCCATTGGCTGCCGCTAAAGAGTTTAAGTCTGCCAATCTTTTCCGAGCCAAAAAGGGACCAATTCCAAGTCCAGCCTTTCCAATGATTGTAAAATCGGTCATAGCGACATTAAAATCCTCATAATATCGGTACTCAGTAGCACCTACTACATCTCCTTCGTAAACAGCAACAAATACGCGGATTTCCGGATCTTCCAAAGGTTCCTTCCAAAGAGCAAATTCCAAGACTTCTTCCGGAGGAAATACTTCCTGCATTAGTTGATGCATTTTTTTAAAATAAGGGTCTTCAATGCTTGTAATTCGATGATATTCCATATGTCTCAGTCTCCTTTTTAAAAGTGTTATTGGTAAAATGGATTTTTCCATTCCATCAGCGTTCCATAATGGCAGGACTCTTCATCCTCTATGTAGTTCGGCACAACTTTTACGGGCGTTCGGCCACAGCGAAGCAAGAACGTGATAACAGGATCCTTCAGCTCACCTTTGACTACAGCGGCAAGGTATTGTTCCGCGGTCATCTCATTTGCTTTCTTATGATAGCCAGACATTCTTCCTCCGCCTAACAACCGTTCCAATCGCTTATGAACAACGACATCATACATGGAAAACATCAGCCATTTTCCTAACCCTAATTTTCGATAAGAGGGGCGTACGCTAATATCGACGACGTAGAGGGTATTCCCATTAGGATTGTGGTTGCGAATATACCCATGATTTGTGATCTCATCCCATGTATGTTCCGGATGGTCGGGGTCAAAATCAACCAGCAATCCCGTCATCGATCCCGTGATTTCACCATTAACCTCAATACATAAGGATCCCTCCGGGAATCGTGTAACATGGCTTTTCAGCTGTTCCGTGTTCCACCATAACTCAGATGGGAATGGTGGAGGAAAACTTTCCTGTTGAATGCGAATCAAGCCGGGAAAGTCCTTTTCTTCATAATTTCGGATCACCGCTGGGATAGGCCGATCCTGTTCAAAAACGTAAAACTCCCTTCTATACATTCCAACCCCTCCTTATAGTGAATAAGTCTTTCCTTATTTCCAATCTGGATAGAGATCCGTGCGCCGGTCACGCCACGTGGTGACAGAGCCTCTTTCGCGAACCTGATATAACAGTTCCAAATCAAGATCAGCGGTCACAATCATATCGTCATTTATTTCCCCTTCTGCCAAGATGCCGAGGGGAGGGAATGGAATATCGTTAGGGGTGATAATCGCCGCTTGCCCAAAGTTCGCACGCATAAAATCAACCGTAGGGAGAGAGCCTACTGTACCTGTGGTTACGACATAGACCTGATTTTCTACTGCCCTTGCATGGCTTGTGTAGCGAACTCGGTGAAAACCATGACGGTCATCCGTACAGGACGGACAAAAGATAATGTCGGCTCCCTTGGCTTTAACAATTCTGGCAATTTCAGGAAATTCAATATCGTAGCAAGTCAAGATTGCGATGGTACCTTTTTCAGTTGTAAATACTTGCACATGATCACCTGCTTGCATTTTCCACTCTTTTACCTCTGTCGGTGTAATGTGCAGTTTTACTTGTTCCATCACTCGGCCGTCAGGGTAAAATAAGAAAGCCGTGTTGTATAAATGATCGTCTTTTTGAACGACATGGGTCCCACCAATGATATGCATCCCTGTTTTCGTCGCTAATTGGGTAAAGAGGGATAGATATCGGTCAGTAAAATTCGGCAAATCGTGGATGTTTAATGATCTCCCCTGTTCATCTCCGATTGACATCAACTCTGTTGTTAAAAATTCGGGAAAAAGGACAAAGTCTGCATCGAACTCTTTCGCTGTTTTTAAGTAATGGATCACTTTATTTTCAAACTCTTGAAACGAACGTATCGTATGTAAACGATACTGAATGGCTGAAACACGTATCTTCAAAGGATGGCACCTCCTTACAAATTGTCAAATTGATCAAATGCTCGTTTTTTTTAATCCGTTTTAATGAAAAATCAGGATATTCTATAATTTAGCGGCTCAAACAGCTTACCAGTTTATTAAATGATTGAAAGCTGCTCTGCCACTTGAATATCTTGAGGAACGGAACGGTCTACTGCTACCTTTTCTTGCTCCTGATAGACTATTGCTTGGTTTCCTACGATTTTTAAATACCCTGTTAAATAGATTGCTTTCATTGTTAGTGATGTAGTAATTATTCTGTTTTAATTCGACCAAATTCGTCTCTATTATAGCTAATAGGTAAATCAACCCAACCAAGAAAATCGGATCCTGGTCCTTTCTTTTCATGAAGCATGCTATGAACTACTTTTACAAATTCACTTAGATTATCTACTTCACTCTTTTTTATAAATGATAAAAAATTGGAGTAATCAAAAGAAATAGTCATATAATTTCTATCAGGGCCCAAGGGAGGTAACAAAATTTAGTTAGGGAATCACTGCCGCTCGTCAAAATTAGTTCTCGTAAATTCAACCGTGAGCAGAGGGCTTCATATTGTAATTTGATAAAAGAAAGAATCTTTTTAAATGTAACAGTGTAATCCGAAAAACATTTAATAGTTGTCACTATCTTTAATGCCTTTAAATAATAGAACTCTCGAAGGAGAAGCATCTGTCCCTACTAATTTCAACGGTGCAGCAACCAAAAAATACTCACCTTCTGCTACCTCTTTTAAACGAAGTCCTTCAATTATAATAACTCCGTTTTCAAACAATATTTTGTGTGTCGGATGTCCAAGCTGACTTCTTTCTATCCCAAGCGCGTCTGTTCCGATCCCCTGTACACCTACACGAGCAAGATATTCAGCGCCATCCTCTGCCAAAAAAATAAAATGAGGATTGAACGTCTCTTCGAAAGAATTTTTCGTTTTGAAAAGAACAAAATCATTTTTTTGTATATCAAAATGTTCCAGGTCGTCCCTGCCAATCCTATCTTCAACTTCTGTCAGATCGAGCACTTTACATTTCCCGACTAACTTATCCAACGATAGAGTGTCAAATGTGTCTCCATTGGTTACCATGTGAAGCGGTGCATCGATATGGGTTCCTGTATGTACATCCAATTCAATGCGCGATTCCGTTACGTATCCTGCCGTTTCAGATTTTAATTTGGGTTGTTTTTCTTGTTTATTTTTATAGACCGTCATTCCCTCAAATATGTGACTAGTTACATCATACATCTTCATTTGGAAATACCATGCCCATTTAAACGGTTAATTATTTCGATTCTTTCTTCCTCATATCCCGGTTTGCCTAACAAAGCAAACATATTCTTCTTGTAAGCCTCGACACCAGGCTGATCGAATGGATTAATTCCCAATAGATGACCGCTGATTCCACAAGCCTTCTCAAAGAAATAGACCATTTCACCGAAAGTGAATTCATTTAACTCATCCAACTCAATGAGGAGATTTGGAACTCCTCCATCAACATGAGCAATAACTGTACCAAGAAAGGCACTTTTGTTCACTTCATCCATCGTCTTTCCGACTAGGAAATTTAAGCCATCAACATTTTGCGGATCTTCCTGAATATTCAACTCTAACCGTGGCGTTTTAATTTGTAAAACTGTTTCAATAAGGTTCCGTCGGCCTTCCTGTACATATTGTCCCATGGAATGCAAGTCTGTTGAAAAATCGACGGATGCAGGGAAGAGCCCTTTTTGATCTTTTCCTTCACTTTCTCCAAACAATTGCTTCCACCATTCGGATACAAAATGTAGAGAAGGTTCATAGTTGACCAACAATTCAATATCCTTCCCATTATTGTACAAAACATTTCTTACTGCAGCGTATTGGTAGCACTCATTGTCCAATAAATCAGGACGGCTGTATTTCCGGGCGGCTGCTGCGGCCCCTGCCATCATTTGATCGATATCAAGTCCTGCTACAGCAATAGGTAATAGTCCTACTGCCGTAAGGACTGAATATCGTCCACCCACATCATCCGGAATCACAAATGTTTCATAGCCTTCTGCATCCGCAAGCTTCTTTAATGCACCTTTAGCTTGATCTGTTGTAGCAAAAATCCGACTTCTCGCTTCTTCCTTCCCATACTTTTTCTCCATATAGTCCCTGAAAAGACGAAAAGCAAGGGCTGGCTCTGTGGTTGTTCCTGATTTGGATATCACATTAACTGAAATATCTTTCCCCTCTAACACTTGAAACAAATGGGAAATATAGGTAGAACTAATATTCTGACCAGCAAAATAGATTTGTGTCTTGTCACTGATTTGGTTATGAAAGCTATGGGACAGAGCCTCAATCGCCGATCTTGCTCCCAAATAGGAGCCGCCGATGCCAATCACAATTAAGGCATCTGAATGATTTCGAATTCTCTCAGCGGCGATTTTGATTCGGGAAAATTCTCTTTTATCATAGTTAAACGGCAAGTCGACCCAACCAAGATAATCCGATCCAGGTCCTTTCTTTTGATGGAGAAAATGATGAGCCACTTTCACAAATTCACCTAAATTTTCTACTTCATTCTTGTTCATAAAGGCTAATGCATTTGAGTAGTCAAACGAAATCGTCATTTATTTCTTTTCTCTCCTTTATAGCTTTAATAAAATGAACCTCTATGTGAACTTCTATATCGTACTCATGTTTTTTCTACCGAATGTCCGCCAAATTCATTTCGCAAAGCAGCAACCACTTTTCCTGTAAAGGTATCCTGTTCCAGAGAGCGATAGCGACTTAATAAAGACATGGCGATCACTGGGGTAGATGCTTGCAGGTCCAATGCGGTTTCTACTGTCCATTTCCCTTCTCCGGATGAATGCATGACCCCTTTAATTTGATCTAATTTGGTATCCTTTGAAAATGCGTTCTCCGTTAATTCCATTAACCAAGATCGAATAACAGAACCATTGTTCCAAACCCTTGCCACTTTTTCAAAGTCAAAATCAAATTCGCTTTTCTCCAAGACTTCGAAGCCTTCTCCAATCGCAGCCATCATCCCGTATTCAATGCCATTATGAATCATTTTTAAAAAGTGGCCGCTGCCTGCCTTGCCAGCATATAAATACCCATTATCGATAGATGTATCTCTAAATACCGGCTCAACCACGCTCCATGCTTCAGGATCGCCGCCAATCATATAACATGCTCCATTCCGGGCACCTTCTATACCGCCTGAAGTACCGACATCCATAAAATGAACACCTATTTTCTTCAGCTCATTGTATCGTCGAATCGACTCTTTATAATGCGAATTTCCCGCCTCAATCACGATATCCCCTTCGCTTAGTAAAGGTGTGATTTCGTGGATAACGGAATCGACAACGGAGTGAGGAACCAACATCCAAAGAACTCGTGGCGTTTCAATGGATTGTACAAGATCTTGCAAACTTGAGAACCCAACTCCACTGTATTTTTCCATTTCTTCAACTGCCATTTCATTTGGATCAAACGCTGCGACTTCGTACTTATGATCCATTAAGTTCTTTCCTACATTTAACCCCATCTTGCCTAAACCAATTAATCCGATTTTCATAGTTTTCTCCTCTAATTTTCTTTATTTGACTACCACCATTTGAATCCATGCTCCTTTAATAAAGCATGGGAGGCTTCTGGCCCCATCGAACCAGCCGGGTAATAGTGAAGGGGTAAGATATGGTCTTCAAAGGCCTCTAAAATCGGCTGTACCCACTTCCAAGATAATTCCACTTCATCCCAATGGGCAAAGAAGGTGGAGTCCCCCCGCAGAGCATCATATATTAATAGTTCATAGGCTTCAGGCACGTCTACCTTTCTAGCTGAAAAATCGACCGTTATAGGTTCGATCTGCCCGGTCAATGGATTTTTGCTATTTAATTGCAACGATACGCCTTCATTGGGATTAACATAGATCATTAATAGATTAGGCTCCGTGTTTTGGATTTCGCTGCTATATAAATTCTGCAAGGGATTTTTAAATTCAATCACAATCTTTGTTGATTTTTCTTCCATTCTTTTTCCTGTTCGAATATAAAAAGGGACGCCAGCCCAAAAGGCATTATCAATCCATAAACGAGCAGCTATAAAGGTATCGTTTTTAGAAGAATCCTCAACGCCCGGTTCTTCCAAATACCCTACGACAGGTTTTCCCTTTATTTCACCTGACCCATATTGTCCACGAACGACGTACCGACCCACATCATTCTTATCAAAAAGGCGAAGAGACTCCATTACCTTTCTTTTTTCCTCACGGATCTCTTGGGCTGTAATTTGCTTTGGCAAACTCATGGCTGTCATCATCAACAGCTGTAACATATGATTTTGAACCATATCCCGAATAGCCCCTGCTTTATCATAATAGCCAGCTCTCTCTTCCACCCCAACGGTTTCGCTAGCCGTAATTTGGACATTGGCAATATACTTATTGTTCCATAACGACTGCAGTACAGGGTTGGCAAACTCTAACGCTTCCAGGTTTTGAACCATCGGTTTTCCAAGATAGTGATCAATCCGGTAGATTTCTTCTTCACCAAAAACTTTCCTTAGATTTTCATTTAGTTGTTGAGCCGATTTCAAATCATGTCCAAAAGGTTTTTCGATAATAAGTCGTTTCCACCCTTTTGTTGTCCCTAAGCCGCTTTTTTGGATATTAAAGCTAATCGCCTCAAAGAATTCCGGAGATACCGACAAATAAAACATTCGGTTTTCTGTCATGTTCAGCTCTTGTTCATTGTGCTCTACCAGTGCCAGTAGCTGCTTATATCCCTCTTCGTCCGTAATATCTAATGGACTATAGCGAAACTTTTTGACGAACTCTCTCTTATGGGATATATCATTGGCCAAATGTCTTGAATACGTGTACAGCGAATCTTTCACTCGGTCTTGGAACTCATCATCAGACCATGGGCTCCTTCCCACACCAACAACGAAGAAAGATTCTGGTAACTTCTTGTTCAGATATAAATTGAATAGGGCGGGGTAAATTTTTCTCTTTGCTAAATCTCCTGATGCCCCAAATAACACAAACGTTATGGAATCTACTGCCTGCTGCCTTAGGGTCTGGTTGGAGTATTCCCCTTGAATGTCACGCGAAAGAATCGGTGTACTCATCCGTATCCCTCCTAGTTTTTTTTAATATGTTTTTCTGGGATATAAATCCTATAAAATCTGTACTGTGATCAGTATAACGGTTATACTAATAGTTAATAAGTACGCACTTTTATTTCATATAGTCACAAAAACAACTCATAGTGTATAAAAGTATACTTAAAAATAGCTTGTTGAAAGGAGCAGAAAAATGGGACATGTTTGTGCAAAAGAATTTAGCTGTGAAAAAGAATTAACTCTAGCTGTGATCGGCGGGAAGTGGAAAATGCTTATTCTTTGGTATTTAGGCAAAGAAGGCACCAAACGGTTTAATGAACTAAAAGCGCTTATGCCTAATATTACTCAGCGGATGCTCGTCAATCAGCTTCGTGAACTCGAGTCCGATTTCATTGTTCATCGTGAAGTTTTTCCGGTTGTACCGCCGCACGTGGAATACTCACTCACAGATCGAGGAAAAACATTAATGCCGATTCTTGAAGCAATGTATGAATGGGGAAAAGAATATAAAACTTTTATGGAAACAAAGGAAGAAGATTCCTTCCAAGAAGGAGAAACAGCTCTTTAGGCTGTCGATTCCAACTACAGAACCATGTGTTATTTTTTCGCACATGGTTTTTTTATTTTCTATAGTATACTTTTTGTCACTATATGATTTTAAAGTGCGTACTTCTCTCCTAAAGCTTTATAGCTTTATAATAAAGCCATGCCTTACCAATTCCCAAATAAAGGAGAGAAAATGAAAAATGAAATTACAATTGGCTTTAGATCTAGTGAATATCCCAGGTGCAATTGAAGTAGTGAAAGAGGTTCAAGATTATGTGGATGTCGTTGAAATCGGGACACCGGTTATTATTAATGAAGGGCTTAAAGCCGTAAAAGAAATAAAAGCTGCATTTCCTAACCTGACCGTATTGGCTGACCTTAAAATTATGGATGCTGCTGGCTATGAAGTGAGCCAAGCCTCTGCTGCAGGGGCAGACATCATCACGATACTTGGTGTAGCAGAAGACGAATCAATAAAAGGGGCTGTCGCTGAAGCAAGAAAACAAGGCAAACAAATTCTTGCCGATATGATTGCTGTCAAAGATATTGCAGCCCGTGCGGCAGAACTAGATGAATTTGGCGTTGATTACATTTGCGTTCATACTGGCTACGACCTTCAAGCTGTTGGGAAAAATTCTTTTGAAGACCTTGCAACCATTAAAAAAGTGGTTAAAAATGCAAAAACAGCGATTGCTGGCGGAATCAAATTAGAAACTCTTCCAGAAGTAATCAAAGCACAACCGGACCTAGTCATCGTAGGCGGTGGGATTACCAGCAAGGAAGATAAAAAAGCAGCAGCAGCTAAAATGCAGGAGTTAATTAAACAAGATACGGTTCAAGTAGGATAACAGTAATTATGAATACGACCCAATATTTAAATCAAGTGGTTCAAGAATTAAGTCATACCGTTGAGTTCATCTCTAATGATGAGGCTGAGAATTTAATCAACAAAATTCTTGAATCCAATAAAATTTTTGTAGCAGGTGCCGGCCGCTCGGGTTTTATGGGGAAATCTTTTGTCATGAGAATGATGCACATGGGAATTGATGCCTATATCGTAGGTGAAACAGTCACAGCCAATTTAGAAAAAGATGATTTATTGATTATCGGTTCTGGATCTGGTGAGACCAAAACGTTGGTCGCTATTGCCGAAAAAGCAAAAAGGATTGGTGGAACTGTGGCTGCCATCACGATTTCCCCTGAATCTACCATTGGGAAATTAGCTGATATTGTGGTTAAACTGCCAGGTGCCCCTAAAGACCAATCTTCTGGCGACTACAAAACGATTCAACCCATGGGTTCCCTTTTTGAACAAACCATGTTGTTGTTTTATGACGCCTTGATTCTAAGATTTATGGAGAAAAAAGGCTTGGATTCAAATAAGATGTATGGAAAGCACGCCAACCTTGAATAGAGTCTACTTATGAACATGTAATAAAGGAAAGATCGCCATCAATTTTAATCAGATTGCGATCTTTCCTTGAACTAATAAGAAATTCAAAAATCGAGGGATACAATAATACTCCTTTTCTATTTGTTTCAGGAACCAAAGGGGAATATTCGAAACTATCTGATCAAAGAAATGGAAATTCGAACTCGATAAAAGGAGATGCTGTTCTCTTCCCATGGGTTCTGATGTTACCGGGGAACAGGTATTTCAGGTATAAGTTACTATTCTCTTCGATCGGGGCTTACCAACCTCAAAATGAGCGGGACCTTTAACTTATTAGCTCCCTATTAACAAGAGGCATCTTTTATCCTACATCACTACTATCCTTAAAATTGTAATCGACAATTTAATTCCACGATAAAGGAAGACTTATCGAAAGATAAGGCAATTCCAAAAGGTCAAAAGTTCCTACTATGACGGCTCGGTTGTGGAAAGAAGAAGATGAATGTCTTATATATTTTCTTGCATTGCTATTTTCCTACTATGATCTCAGGTATCTGGTGGGACTAAAAGAAGGATTAATTAGAGCACCGAAAACTTTTCTTTTTTTAGCAAAAAATCCTGTTGATCGAAAAAAAGAAAGGCTTTGATTGCTTTTCCCTTCTTCCCAATCTTTATATAATCTCATTATGTAGAAATTTGGACCTCTGTCAAGAAAGTGGACACTCAAATAAGACTTTTTAGGATGGCTTTTTGAGTAGTTTAAGACATTAACGCATTAATCCGGTATAATTTAGGTGTTTATTTGGGTGAGGAGTCAAATAAATAAGTAGGAAGGGCATACCCCTTCTCCATCAAGGAGTCACAATACCAAACACATGTTATTGTTTATACAATTTCGTCAAATTGGTATTATACGCAATTTATGATGAGCATAAAATTTAAGTTTATTCATCCCCTTGTCCATATTGTTCAACGACTGAATACTATACTCATTCATGACAGAATGACCAGGACTTTTTGTTTGAATAAAAATAATAAAATCACTACATAAAACTGCAGCGATTATAGTCCTTGCAAATCTTCAATTTTTAAATAGCATTTTTTAAAATTCTTTCTTTTTATCCATATCATAATTTAGATATTCAAACCCACGATCCTTATAGAAATTAGTGGATGGATTTAACGCTTCAACCGTTATAAAATTACATCCACTGATTCGTTGAACATTTTTAGCGATTGAAAATACTTCCCCTAATAGAAACTCCCCATAATCTTTTCCTCTAAACCGATCGTCAACAGCTAAATAATGTAACTTTATCGCTGAAATTTTTCTTCACCAGTACTAGGCAGTTTCCATTTTAATATTTTTGTCCTTGAAATCGCTTCTGTAAGATCGTTATACAAACTAAAGAACCCGACTAATTGATCATCATTATCAAAATACAATCGGGTTCGAACAGTATTGTGATATTGTAGTATGGTTGCTTGTTCTTTTAGGAAGGTTTCAATTTGAATGTTCACAAACAACTATTATCTACTGTCACTCTTAGGTAGTATAATATGCAAATCAATATCTAAATATCTAAAGTGATCGATATATTCTTTTTTAAGTTCTTCACGCGTATTTATATTATCTTTTAAATCAAGACCTTTCTTCATACCTCCCTCGCTTGAAAAACTAACTATTTTGTATGCAGTCATCAAACAAATAACAGAAAATAAGAGATGAGCAGCCAAGATCCATCCTTTTCTCACTTAGAATACCTCCCTAATGGTTATCCACTATGTGATAATGGATTCAACTATCTGTGTGTCAGCTTTTATAACCATCCGATTTTTATTAAATATTGCGCCAATGAACTTTGAGTTAAGCAAAAAAAGTAGAGGACATCTCCTCTACCTCGGACCACTTGTTACGATTTAATAATTCTGGTGTCCAATCATGAATCTTCCAACCTAAAATTTAATTTAAATACTGACCATAATGTTCTTAAACTCTTCTGTTAACAAAGGTACCACTTCGAACAAGTCACCTACAATTCCATAGTCAGCTACCTGGAAAATAGGAGCATCTGGATCCTTATTGATAGCTACAATAATTTTGGAATTAGACATTCCGGCCAAATGTTGAATACCAGAAATACCGCAAGCAATATATAAATCCGGAGTGACCACTTTTCCTGTTTGGCCAATCTGTAATGAGTAGTCGCAGTAGTCGGCATCGCAGGCACCACGTGACGCTCCAACAGCACCTCCTAGAACCTCCGCAAGTTCTTGAAGAGGTTTAAATCCCTCCTTACTTTTTACTCCACGCCCCCCGGAAATGACGATCTTTGCCTCACTGAGATCTACTCCATTAACCGTTTTTTGAATGATTTCTTTGACAACAGTCCTCAAATCTTTTATTACGGGTTGGAACGTAATGACCGTTGATTCTACCTTTTTTTTTATTTTTTCAAAATTATTAGGGCGAATGGTAGCGAATACTTCTCCACGATTAAACACTTTCTTTTGAAACGCTTTTCCTGAATAAATCGGACGTGTGAAGACAACTTCACCGCCTTCCATGTCTACCGCTATGCAGTCAGATATTAGCCCCAGTCCTAGCCGGGCTGCGACCCTTGGCGCCACATCTCTTCCTATTGCAGTATGTCCCATAAGAATAACATCTGCCTCAACTTCCTGAATGAGCTGGCATATAACTTGTACATACGCATCAGTGGTATACACAGTAAGCAGTTCATCTTCTACCATATAGACTTTGTCCGCGCCATAATTGCTTACTTCTGTGACAAATCCGGATACAGCGGTTCCCAATAGTGCGGCGATAACTTCACCGTCTTCAGCCAAGTGTTGGGCTGTACTTAAAGCTTCAAAAGAAACATTTCTTAACTTTCCGTTCTTTATTTCTGGAAATACAAGAACTTTTTTACCCATTCTTTTATCCTCCTCATTTAAGCTAGACTACTTTCGCTTCATTGCGAAGCAATTGAACCAATTCACTGACTTGTTGAGGAATTACACCTTCTAACACTCTTCCTGCCTGTTTTTTGTGCGGCAAGTATTGATCACGCACCGACGTGCGGATCGCTAAATCGTCATCCGAAAGACTCAAGTCAGTTACAGAAAGTCGTTCAAGTGGCTTTTTCTTCGCTTTCATGATCCCAGGCAGAGACGGATATCGTGGTTCATTTAAACCTTGCTGAGCTGTAGCTAAAAATGGAAGTTGAACCTCAATCACTTCGATATCTCCTTCCACATCCCGCTCAATTATAGCCATGGCTCCGTCAATGGATAGTTTGGTTACAGTAGAGACATGAGGCATTCCCAAATCTTCCGCCACACGAATAGCCACCTGTCCGGATCCGGAGTCTACAGCCATATTTCCTCCAAGGATCAGTTCATACTTGCTGCCCTTAATCGCAGAGGTGATCAATTTGGCGACAGTGTATTCGTCTACTTCTTCTTCTAATTCAATCATAATTGCTTTATCTGCACCCATAGCCAGTGCGGTTCTTAGAGAGCTTTCTGACCGTGCTGGGCCAACGGTTAATACCGTAATTTCAGCTCCGATTTGTTCTTTAATCTTGACCGCTTCTTCTACGGCATATTCATCGTACGGATTCAAGATAAACTCAACGCCATCCTCGCTAATTTGACCATCATGAATGACGATCTTCTCTTCCGTATCAAATGTCTGTTTGATTAATACTAGGATATTCATTTTTCTATCCTCCTGATTTTTACATGAAGGTCTATCCATGAGTTCTGTACTTTTTTGTTAATGCACTGCATTAGTTAGAAGGAACCCATTTGAATGGGAATAATAATTATCTAATTATTGCGAGATGAGAAATAACATCAAATCTCTCTATCTGTGGTTTAGAGCCACTTATCCTATTAAAAGAATAAGTGGCTCTCCCTAATCCAGTTCTTAGTTTTCAAAAGGCCAAGCAGGCAACATGTTATTAAGTGGTTTATCTTCACGGTACCCTAAAGCATATTCACCCTGCATGATCGTGTGGATTTCGCGTGTACCTTCATATATAACAGGGGCCTTCGCATTTCTTAAAAATCTTTCTACCGGATATTCGTTGGAATAACCGTATGCTCCGTGGATTTGAACCGCATCGCTTGCGGCTTCAAATGCAGCATCACACGCAATCCACTTTGCAAGCGAAGTTTCCTGTGTATTCCGTTTTCCTTGATTTTTTAGCCATCCTGCCTTATAAACGAGCAATCGGGAAATTTCGAGATTGGCGGACATTTTTGCAATCATTTGTTGAACTAATTGATGTTGTCCGATTTCTTTTCCGAATGTCTTGCGTTCGCGGCAGTATTTGGTACTTTCTTCTAAGCAAGCATTAATCAGTCCACAAGCACCTGCTGCCACGGTAAATCTTCCATTATCCAGCGCAGACATAGCAATTTTAAATCCTTCACCCTCGTTGCCTAACAGATTCTCAGCTGGTACTCGAACCTCTTCCAAAAATACTTCTCCTGTATTACCTGCTCGAATTCCCAACTTTCCTTTAATGGCCTTCGTCGTAACACCCGGAAAAGTTCTTTCAACGATAAAGCAGCTTATGCCATAATGTTTCTTGTCTTTATCTGTCTTAGCAAAAATTAGGAAATAATCCGCCACATCGCATAGTGAGATCCATGTCTTTGAACCATTTAGAATATAAGAAGCTCCATCTTTTCTAGCTGTAGTTTGCATCGCAGCCACGTCAGATCCAGCGTTTGGTTCTGTCAACCCAAAAGCACCAATTTTTTCTCCCCTTGCTTGAGGAGTCAAATATTTCTCCTTTTGGAATTCATCGCCCCACTGCAACAAGGTCATACTGTTCAGCCCCGTATGAACAGAAACTGCTGTACGGAAGGCGGTATCTCCTCTTTCTAGCTCATCGCAGATAATGGCTAGCGTATTGTAATCCATTCCCATTCCACCATATTGTTCAGGAATACAAACTCCCATTAAGTCCAACTCTGCTAAACGTTTTAAAATATTCGTTTCAAAATGACCTTTTGCATCCCACTCTTGGATATAAGGTTTGATTTCCCGGTCTACGAAAGTACGGACTAGCTTACGAACCGCCTCTTGTTCCTCAGTCAATGCGAAATTTAACATAAATGTTGCCTCCTAAATGATATGAATTTGTTTCAGTTCTTCAATTTCTTGTTGCGTGTATCCTAAATCCAACAAAATAGAAGTTGTGTGCTCCCCATACAGCGGAGGATGATGTCTCATCTCAACTGGCGTTCTAGACAGCTTTAATGGACTTCCAATCAGTTTAATCTTGTCCGCTGTTGGATGAGCCATCTCGATGACCATATCTCTAGCTTCTACTTGCGGGTCATTGAACAACTCTTCCATATTATTAATCGGTCCATTCGGTATCCCTGCTTCTCTCAACAAACGCCTCCATTCTTTGGAAGACCGCTGCTTCATTCGTTCACATATAATTGGTATCAGTTCTTCTCTATTCTCTAACCTTCTTGGATTAGTAGAAAATCTTTCATCCTTTTTCAATTCAGGAATCCCTAAAGCGTCAGTGAACTTTTGGAACTGCCCATCATTTCCTACAGCAACTACCATATCGAGATCACTGGTTGGGAACACTTGGTAAGGGACAATATTCGGGTGTTGGTTTCCCAAAAGCTGAGGAATTTTTCCTGATACTAAGTAATTGCTTGCCACATTGACCAGCGAAGCAATCTGAGAATCAAATAGAGAAACATCAATTTCTTGGCCAATCCCCGAATAATCCCTTTCATTTAATGCCGCTAGTATACCAATGGTGGTATTCAGGCCGGTCAGAATATCTGCGATTGCTACACCGACTTTAACGGGACCATATGACGGATCCCCAGTTATACTCATTAAACCTGCCATCGCTTGAATAATATAATCGTAACCAGGTTCGTTCTTGTAAGGGCCATTCAACCCAAATCCGGTAATGTTAGCAAGGATAATCTGCGGGTTAATTGCTTTGATCACGTCATAACCTAACCCTAGCTTATCCAACGTGCCCGTTTTGAAATTTTGTACCACCACATCAGAACGTGCCACTAACTTTTTAAAAATTTCTTTTCCCTGATCAGATTTGAGATTTAATGTCATTGCTTTTTTATTCCGATTTGCACATAAGTAATAAGCACTCTCACCTCCTACAAATGGAGGACCCCAAGCTCGTGTATCATCCTGGGTTAAGGAGCTTTCAATTTTAATTACTTCTGCACCTAGATCTCCTAAAGTCATGGTGCAGTAAGGTCCTGCCAACACTCTGGTTAAATCTAGAATCTTTACATTCTTTAAAGCTCCTGACACACCATCTCCTCCTTTAAAAACGAAAAAGCCAGCCAAACTACAATATATACATTGTAGTTCGACTGGCTTTCTGTTTAAGCTTATGTCTTCTGGCTTCACCTTTAAGTTAGGTATTATCCACCGTTACAATAAGGTGAATTATAGAAGATCAAATTAAACATTGGCAGTCAATCATATTTAAGAAAATTAAAGCTCAGATTGATAAATTGCTGAAAAATATCAGTGAACTTTCTTTTATTATGCCATGTTTTATTAATTCTGTAAATAATTAATTTGGTCAAATCTGTGATAATTTATAATTCTTATAAAAACGTTTTACCATATAACATTATGCTCCTCTATTTTTCTCATAATGGCCAATTATTTGTATATATAAAATCCTCTTCCACTCTTTCGACCTAACCAACCCGCCTTCACATATTTTCTAAGCAATGGACACGGTCGATACTTTGAATCACCAAACCCCTCATATAATACCTCCATAATAGACAAACAGGTATCCAAACCAATCAAATCAGCTAAAGCCAAGGGCCCCATGGGGTGGTTCATGCCTAATTTCATGATTTCATCAACCGCTTCCGGCTTAGCCACTCCCTCATACACACAATATATCGCTTCGTTGAGCATGGGCAATAAGACACGATTGGATATAAAACCCGGAAAATCGTTTATTTCGATCGGTATCTTCCCCATCCTCTTAGAAAGCTCGTGCACAGCCCGTGAAACTTCCTCAGTCGTCTCCAAACCTCGAAAGACTTCTACTAACTTCATTTTGGGAACCGGATTCATAAAATGCATCCCGATCACTTGTGCAGGTCGACTGGTAACGGAGGCAAGTTCTGTTATCATCAAAGAAGACGTATTACTAGCGAGTATGGTGCTCGTTGGAACCATTTCATCCATTTTTCGAAATAAATTCTGTTTAACTCCTAAATTCTCAACAATCGCTTCTACTACCAAATGAACGTTCTCTGCATCCGTCAAAGAAGTAGAAAGAGAAATCCTATCTATTATTTCCTCCAGGTCTTCTTTTGTCATTCTTCCTTTCTCGACATCCCGAGAAAGATTTTTATGGATAACCGCTAATCCTTTTTTTACTTGTTCATCTGTCATGTCATGGAGTAGTACCCTAATACCAGATTGTGCAGCGACTTGGGCAATTCCGCTGCCCATTTGTCCTGAGCCAATGACCATTATGCTATTAATCTCCATCTCGTTACCTCTTTCTTGTTTAAAGATATTTTAGTTTAAACAATTGTCTATAAAGATCTTTCTACGATTTCTGCGATGTCTAACGTCTTTACTTGTTCTTCTACCGCTTTAGCCTTCGTACCATCACTCAGCATAGTTAGGCAATAAGGACAATTACTGCCGATTACGGTTGGGTTCAGCTGCAATGCTTGTTCTGTGCGGTCTACATTGATTCGCTTCCCTTGTGTTTCCTCCTGCCACATCATACCTCCACCGGCGCCGCAACACATGGCATCTTCTCGATTTCGTTCCATCTCAAGAACCTTAACTCCTGGAATGGATCTAAGTATTTGACGCGGAATATCATAAATGTCGTTATAGCGCCCAATATAACATGAGTCATGATAGGCGATAGCTTCCTTAACCTCTTTCCTTGGTTTAATGCGGCCTTCTTGAATCCATTTTTTGATCAACTCCGTATGATGATAAACTTCGGCTTCCAAACCGAACTCAGGATACTCATGTTTAAAGGTATTGTAAGCATGGGGATCGATGGTTACGATCTTCTTCACCTCATAAGCTTGGAAATTTGCGATATTCTCCTGACATAACTGCTGGAATAGGAATTCATTCCCCATTCTGCGCGCCGTATCACCGGAATTGCGCTCTTCATTGCCAAGAATGGCAAACTTAATACCGGCTAGGTTCATAATTTTGGCAAACGATTGTACGATCTTTTGACTGCGTTTATCAAAGGATCCCATTGACCCAACCCAAAAGAGATATTCAAACTCCTCTGTCTCATTTACCGTTGGGACTTCAATATCCCCACATTCTTCACGCCATTTTATGCGCTCCTTGCGGTTAATCCCCCATGGATTACTCTGCCGCTCAATGTTTTGAAAATAACGTGTAGCTTCGTGAGGCATGTTGCCTTCAGTCAAGACTAAATAACGCCTCATATCAATAATTTTGTCCACATGTTCGTTAGCCACCGGACACTGGTCTTCACAATTCCGGCATGTCGTACAAGCCCACAATTCCCCCTCGGTAATCACATCGCCAATCAAATTAGGTGTTTCAACGGTTGCTGCAGTTTCTTGAGCTGCAGACTTAGCTATTACTGAGCGGGATATTGCAGATGATCCAACAAGAAAACCAGGCAACCACGGTTTATGGGAGGTAACGCCAGATCCTTTTTCTGTTAAATGGTCCCTCATCTTCACGATGAGATCCATTGGAGACAGCGTCTTCCCGGTTCCTGAAGCGGGGCACATATTCGTGCATCTTCCGCATTCCGCACAGGCGTACAGATCGATCAGCTGCAGTTGGGTAAAATTCTCTATTTTCCCGACGCCGTATTCCTCGACTCCTTCATCTTCGAAATCAATTTTCGCCAATTTTCCAACAGGACCGGCTTTCTTGAAAAAAATATTAAACATGGCAAATAACTCATGCGCTTGCTTCGACTGTGGTACGAAAACCATAAAAGAGAGTACAGTTAACAGATGCACCCACCAAAAAACATAGAACAGTACCGCTCCCGCTGTCGTGCCGATACCAGAAAACACCGCCGCAATCAGTCCAGAAAAAGGAGCGTAGACGAAATCCGGTTGATGCCCGAGCATCACTGTTTCGAAGCCCAGCAAAAGTAGGATGGACATGGTCAGCGTGCTCAGAGCAATATAAACAAAGGCGGCTTTAGCATCTCGCTTGAATTGCAGCCGCCTCAACTTCTCAATATAACGACGGTAAGAAGCATATAACACAGCACATAGCATAAGGAAGGTGGTCCACTCCTGCAGTAGACTGAAATATTTGTGCGCGTTGCCAAAAGAGAATTCATAACCCTTAATAAATCCCTTGATAATGATTTCTATGAGCCCAATCTGGATAATCATAAAGCCATAAAACAATATCAAATGCATACAACCGCTTTTCTTGTCTTTAAACAATTTACGCTGGCCGAATACGTTAATCAGAACTTCATTCACACGTTGTGAGAAATTCTCTATTGAATTAGACTTTTTCCCAAGCTTAATGAAACTAATTCGGCTATAGACTAAATACGCAAATACATATAAGGCGTATCCTGTTATAAATAAAAAGGCAAAAAAGTGGATCAAAGCATACATAAACGATTACCTCCCTACTAAAAGTTGAAGATATAAACCAGTTATGCCATCTCAAAAATCTTTTGGATGGCTAACTGGCTTTAAATACTCTTGTCTCTGATTTCTCGGAGCATCGTATTTTCCTCAGTTTTATATCCAGTTTAAATATTTATAATAATTACACCTTCACGTAGCTTTAAGGGGATTCCTTTTAAGACACCAACAGCATTTTTCTGAACTTTAAATAAAACAGACTCGTTTCTATTTTAGGACTTCGGCAATAAAGGTAATAGTTTCTGATAATTATTAACTAAAACATCGATCTTCTGACTAACTTTTAACACCTCCGGTGCTAGCAAGCCTTTCTTTTCAGCAAGGTTGTGCATAATTACCCTTTGATCTTCCAATTGATGTAATAGAGTGACTAGTTGAAATAATATCACGGAAAATCTCCTTTCTTTTTAGGCCCCTTATCCTTTTCGAAAAAGAGAATAAGGGGTACTTAACTATTTAAGATGTTGTAATGATTTCTGTTATAACCAAGTCGACAACATCAAGTTTATCGGTTTATCTTCTCGGTAACTCAAAGCAGATTCAGCCTTATAGTACGGTTTTGCGTATATATCGAGAGGTAGTAAGCGTTATCATAGCCAGCGCAAGAGGAACCTCATTTCAAGACAGATTCAAGATTGTGTTATTTTGTAAAGCACTTTACTTCCTCCTCTCACAATAAAAAAAGCCAGTCGAACTACAATTTCACCTTGTAGTTCGACTGGCTTTCTGTTTAAGTAATGTCTCTTGGTAAAGAAGATCATTTAAACTTAGGCAGTCGTAAGTAAAAAAACAATATTTATGTTCAGGTTGATATAGGAGATGATATTCCAATACCAGTGAACCTTAATTATATTAAGCCATAATTTGATATATTAGTCAATAGACTACTCGTGCACTTTTTCACAGAAAATTAACTTTATCCGTGGGAGTGTTTTTTAATCACTTAAGTATTTCTTCGAGCATGCTTATTTTCTTATTTTTTTCGATCCGTACTTGCACCGCTTGATTTACAGTGACAGCCGAAAAACGGATCTTAGCAGCAGGCCTTAGTTGTGCGAACAGATCAAGGTCAGGGCTAATCACCGTACCTATAGTCATAAAGCCCCCACCTGTCGTTGCATCTTTTAAGAACACTATAATTTCTTCGCTATTCGGTAAAACAATCGCTCCCAATGGATAAGCCGTATCCACTACATTGGAGAACCCACTACCTGCACCAAATGGGGTTTCGTCTTTTTTAAATTTGATTGAAGTCCCTTGACATCGATAGGCTACTCGACTTGATTCTGTAGAAACGCTCCATTCACTATTAAGCAGGGTACGTACGCCTTCATCGGCTAATAAATAACTAGCAAAGCCTAAGACCACCCTGGCTTGGATTTCCCGTTCAAAAATCGGTATAAACTCTGGGGGAATCATTTTACCTACATTCTTAAAAATACCAGGCAGCGGTTCACCAATGTCAAGTTCATCTCCTGCCTCCAGTTTCCTTCCCTTGAATCCTCCTAATCCCGTCGTCTTGTAGGTGGATTTGCTTCCCATGATTTCGGGGACTTGAATTCCACCTGATATACATAAATAGCTGACTACACCAAGTTCGGCAAACTTAAATGACAAAATATCACCTGGTTTAACCTCAACCGTCTGCCACATCGGAATAGGTTGCTCATTCATAAAGCAGGAAACTGGGGCTCCGGTGATGGCAATCACTGTTTTTTTGCTAAATTCAAGTTTTGGTCCTAACAAAGTCATTTCAAGTGCTGCATAGTTAAGCGGATTCCCCAAAAGTAAATTTCCTAACTGGAATGAATATTTATCTGCAGCTCCTGAGGGCGGTATACCCAGATGATAATAACCATCACGTCCAATATCTTGAACAGTGGTTGATAAGCCGGGTTCAATTACCTTGAGCATTTAAAAGCCCTCCACAAGTTCACGTATATACATTTTTCCTTTTGAAAGATATTCTTCAGGCGAAAATTCAACGTGTTTGGTATGATAGGTGAATGTTCCGCTTTCTACTTCGGACTGAATTTTTTCAAATTCAGCTTCATCTACCGGTCGAAACTTCCAAATGTCCCCCGGACGAGCCAGAACAATATCCTGCAATTCTTCCCAACGACGCTCAGTATCGAAAACAGGTACGGCTGACATGCCAATCAATTGGTAACTACCCGGGGAATCAATAGGATAGACCGCGGTAAACGCCCCGCCAATACCAACGGCTCGGGTTGGCGTTTCCGTACGGGGACTTGAATATTTTGGAACTTGAATAATTTCTTCCTTAGACAATCCTAATGGGAAGCACCATGATATTCCTGGAATATAGCCCGTCATCGTAATAAAATAGGGTGTGGATGAATGAGCATCAATAAAAGCATCTTTTTCCTTATAATCATTGACTTTCATGGCAAACTCAAAATCAGATAAGTCCGGATGCTGGTGTCTATTTTTAAATTTATGGGAGTACTCTCGAGTAACGGGATCATCGTACCAAGTGGGAATTTCAACCATCTTCGTCAAAAGATTCATTTCGGATAAATGGCTTTTAGTAATATCTATATCCTTCAGATATTCATGCAGATCATAGGCGGTTATCTTTTCGGGATCATAACGAACAAGATAGGAAGCGTTCGCAGGACAGATATCAATAATCCCTGGTATGTTTCTCCTTCTCAATTCAGTCGTGATGGCGAGAGCTTTAAAATTACTCTCAAGGCTCATCTCTCTAGAAATCTCTGCATAAATATACTCATCCCCAATGTAATCGAATTTTGTTTCTGGTAAAGTAAACATGGAGATCCCTCCCCTCTCTATTTAAGCAGCTTATTAATTCTCCGGCTAATGGTCGCCGGACTTATTCCTAGGACCTGAGCAGCTTTTGCAGCTGTACCATATTTTTGCATTGCGCTTCTGATTAACTGACTCTCTACTTCATCAATCGCTTCTTTTAAGGGAACAATGGAATTTATCACGGCCTTGAACTTTCTTTCCTTTGATTCCCCATACAGAACCGCCATCACATCTTCACCGGTGATGGAGTTGTCCCTTGAGGTAACAACCAATCTCTCAATTACATTTTGTAATTCTCTTACATTTCCAGGCCAATCATAACACTCAAGAACATCCAGAGCCTCTCTCGTTAAGATCTTTTCCCACCCGTAAGAAGAATTAAAGCGTTCCAGAAAATTAAGAGATAAACAACTGATGTCATCATACCTTTCCCTTAATGGTGGAATCGTTACCGGAATCACATTCAATCGGTAATAAAGATCTTCTCTGAATTTGTTTTCTTCAACCAATTTCTTCATGTCTCTATTCGTTGCCACAATGACCCGCACGTCCACTTTAATGCTCTTAACCCCACCAATTCGCATGACTTCTCTTTCCTGTAAAACCCTAAGAAGTTTAACTTGCAGATTCAATGGGAGTTCTGTAATTTCATCCAAGAAAATGGTACCCTTGTTAGCCAGCTCGAACATCCCGGGTTTACCGTTTTTATCCGCCCCGGTGAAAGCCCCTTTTTCATATCCGAAAAATTCGCTTTCGATCAGGTTTTCGGGGATGGCTCCGCAATTCACTCTTATTAAAGAATACTCGCTTCTTTGGCTATAAGAGTGAATGGTCTGAGCAAACACCTCTTTCCCTACTCCCGACTCTCCATAAAGCAAAACGGTAGAATCCACTGAGGCAATCTGTTTAATTTGTTCAACTAATCTTTCCATTACTTTAGAGCGGTAGACTAATTTTTTTTCATGATCCTTGCGTTTTATCATTTCATCGAGTTCTTGTTTATATAGATTGGATTTTTGTTTTTCAATCTCCAACTCTTCACGAAGCTGATTCATTTCTGTCATATCTCTTGATATAATAACTACCTTCTCTAGCTTTTCTTCGTAAAAAATGGGGGTTGCAACTGACCAAAGCTTTCTTCCCCTTGCGTTTTCATGAACAAAAGTCCTTTTGCCTTTCTTTCGAGTCTCTTCCAGTATGTTTTTTCTAAAAAAACCTTCCTTGTGAAGTTCATTAACATTTTTCCCAATCAATTGCTCAGCGGATTGCAACATCCAATAATCTTTGAGGAAAGTGCCTGCCACCCGAATAATTTCCCCTTTAAAATCTATGACAAGGATTTCTTCATCGGCAGACGAATAAATGGCTTTCAAATCTTCGTTTAAACTTCTGACCCATTCAAGTTCGTTTATCGCTTCTTCCAATTGTTCGCGAAGATGAAAAATATGAACGATTCCTTCAATCTTTCCATCATTAAAAAGTGGTGAAAAGTTTCCGATTATATGTTTGTAATTGATCGAGTTATTTATATATACTAGGTGTTTTCCATTTAAGACATCTTCTAGCTCGTCCACCGCTAGCAATGTTTTATAGTTCCTGCCCATAAGGAAACGACGAGAAAGCCCCAATATATTTTCCGCCATCTCATTAACAAAGGTAATACCAAGTTCATGATCCGTTGTAATGACACCAATCCGGGAACTATTAAAGATCTGATTCTTTTGCTGCAATTGAAGCTGTGTTATTTTATTCCTCGCTTCCGCCAACGTACAATATCCTGCCAGCTTTCCATGTTCGTCGATTCCAAGAACAACCGATACATTATGAAAAAACTCTACGGGATTTTGAAACGGTACTAATAAAATATCTGTTTTATATAGAACCCTTTGATTCATGTCTCCATTTTCAAGCAGTTGTATCATTAATTCCCGGTAATTGAAATATCCGATTATGTTCTCATCATCTTTCACAAAAATCACTTCACTTCGCTCTTTACATATCATCTCCATAGCGTCATTTAAAGAAGATTGTTCGTTAATGGAGATTGTAATCGGTTTCAGAATTTCCTTCCAAAGGATCACTTTTTTCACCTCCAATAATTTATTAACAAAAATAATTCCGTTGCAATCTTACATAGTAGGTTCATTGTACTATATCATTTCAAATTTGAAAATGCATGTTATTGGATTTTAGAAAAACGTTACAACCCCAAATTTAAATTTCAAAACTGAAACGACCGATTGTTTTTTGTATATTAACATAATAAGTATAGAACGTTTAAAAATAGTTAATTATTTATCTTAGGGAAAATTTATTATTTTTGAGAAGGTATCCATGAACGATCTTAAAGAAACGCTAAGAAATTTAATGAAGAAGATATTCTCAAAAGAACCGGTATCAGAAGTTGAAAATCATTCACCAATATTAATTCATGGTACACTACAAAAAAATATTCAACACTTAAAAGATACCTTTGGCAAAAGTGAAGACCTCATCCTGAGAAAAATTAAAATAGGAAAACAGAAAAATATCGAAGTTGTGATTATCTATATTGATGGGTTAGCTAAAACGGAATCCATTTCAAATTTCATCATGGAATCCATCATGCTGGATTTTACGGCTTTAGAACTTGAAAATGAAGCTTCGTCTACAAATGATCTTTTAAATTTTATAAAGGAATCTATACTTACAGCTAGCGAAGTCAAAGATATCACTGACTTTGCAACTATAGGTTCCTCTATTTTATCAGGTGATACTGTTATTTTAATTGATGGGTATAACCGAGGATTTTCCATTAGTACGGCTGGTTGGCAAGAACGTGGTGTTGAGGAACCTACTTCACAAACGGTTGTACGGGGACCTAAAGAAGGATTTACTGAGAACTTTCGAACAAATACCACTTTAGTTCGCCGAAAAATCAAGAGTTCTAATCTATGGATAGAAACCAAACAGGTCGGAAAAGTAACACAAACAAATGTCGGAATTATGTACATCAATGGAATAGCAAATGAAAAGGTAGTGGACGAGGTTCGTTCACGTATTGACCGAATTCAAATTGATGCCATCCTGGAAAGTGGTTATATAGAAGAATTGATCCAGGATAAAACATTTACACCTTTTCCGACCGTATATAATTCGGAACGACCCGATGTCATTGCTGCAGGACTCTTGGAAGGGCGGGTAGCTATTGTCGTAGACGGAACACCTTTTGTTTTATTAGTTCCTGGTCTATTCACCCAGTATTTCCAATCCGCAGAGGATTATTATCACCGCTCTGATTTCGGCCTAATCCGTTTCTTGCGTTATATAGCCCTATTCTTAGCGTTACTTGGACCTTCTTTTTATATCGCCATCACAACCTTTCACCAAGAAATGCTACCGACTCAGTTATTGATGAGTATCGCCGCTCAAAGAGAAGGAGTTCCATTTCCCGCTTTTGTCGAAGCCGTTATGATGGAGATTGCCTTTGAAATTTTGCGGGAAGCGGGAGTACGAATGCCTCGGGCAGTGGGTCAAGCCGTCTCCATAGTTGGAGCATTAGTCATTGGACAAGCCGCGGTTGAGGCTGGTATTGTATCTGCTGCTATGGTTATCGTGGTATCGATTACCGCGATTGCAAATTTCTCATTCCCTGCTTTTAACATGGCGATATCTATTCGGATTTTACGTTTTGCATTTATGTTTTTAGCCGCTTCTTTCGGCTTATTCGGGATAACGGTGGGACTGTTAATCATTTTACTACAGCTCTGCAATTTAAAATCCTTCGGGATTCCGTATTTGACTCCCATGGCGCCATTTTTTTTAAAAGATCAGAAGGATACCATCATACGTTTTCCGCATTGGAGCTTGTTTTCTCGCCCGCGATTAGTGAGCCAAAAAAATATGACGCGGGAGCAGACGCCTCCACCAACCAAATCTGCGCCTCGAAGACGGAAATAAAACGATAGGACAAAGAGGGTTTTACTGTGAAACGATACATTATCCAAGCATCGGTCTTAGGGTTTGCCATGCTATTATTAGCCGGTTGTTGGAGCCGGCGTGAATTAAACGAATTGGCAATCGCAGTGGCAATGGGAATAGATAAGGTCGAAAACGAATATCAAATTACCGTCCAGGTCGTTGAACCGTCACAAGTAGCATCCGGAAAGGGAGGTGGGGATGGTCGTTCTCCGGTTACCACGTATCAAGCCAATGGAAAAACGGAAATAGAAGCTATTCGTAAAATGACTATGATCTCCCCTCGACGCATCTATACTTCTCATCTTAGAATGTTGGTTATTGGGGAAGAAGTTGCGAAAGCTGGCATTAAGAATACCTTAGATTTTTTATCAAGAGGCCAGGAGTTTAGAACAGATTTTAACGTTGTTGTAACCAAAGGAACAAGAGCCAGCCAAATATTAAAAATACTCACACCAACCGAGAAAATTCCGGCAAATAAAATGTTTTCCTCACTTAATCAGTCAGAAATAATATGGGGACCAACGAGTGCAACCACTTTAATAGAACTATTGTCCGACATTGTAAAACAAGGGAAACAACCTGTCTTAACAGGAATACAAGTGATTGGAAATGCACAACAAGGTGAAAGCCAAGACAATATAAGTTCCCCAAGTCCCCCAACACAAATAGGATATAGAGGTTATGCTGTATTTAGAAATAACAAATTAGTTGGCTGGTTAAATGAAAAAGAGAGCAATGGATATAACTTTGTAGTAAATAACATCAAAAGCTCAATAGTCAATACTCCTTGTCCGCAAGAAGGCCATCTTGCATTTGAGATCATTCACTCCTCGACAGAGCTGAATAGTTTTTTGAGAAATAAAAAGCCAAGCATAAAAATTGAAATCCGTACGGAAGGCAATATTTCTGAGGTTAACTGTAGCAACTTAAACATAACTAAAACTGAGGTTCTAGAAGAGCTAGAAAATAATTTAGAACAAGAAATTAAAAAGGATATTGAACACGTCATCAACATATCTCAAAAAAAGATGAAATCCGATATTTTTGGCTTTGGCGAGGTCATTCATCGATCCCATCTGTCCTACTGGGAACAAGTTAGAGATGATTGGGAAAAAATTTTTGCAAATTTACCAGTGGATATAAACGTGGATCTAAAAATTCGACGTATCGGAACAGTTAGCAATCCACTTTAATTAAACTAATGGAAATAATAGGTGGAGTAAATCAGTGGGCGTTATTACTGCGATCTTAGCCATATCAATAATGATAGCATTTTTTGAAGTTCCTTTACTTTTAAAACAACCAACAAAAGATATTTGGGCTTTTTTTATTCTTTTGTTGACTGGTATGTCATTAAATATAGCCCTCGGATTGCATATAGGAATTCCTAATCCGCTGGATTGGATTACGGTTATATTTGAACCGTTTAGCAAGTCCATTTATAGTTTTTTATGATTGGGGGGTTAAACATGATCAATAATGAGAAAATATCTGAACGACAGTACATCTTACTAATTACATTATTTATAGTGGGTAGTTCGATTTTGATTATTCCAGCTAGCTTGGCTGAAGATGCAAAACAAAACGCCTGGCTTGCAGCCATTTTAGGCAGTATCATCGGTATCTTCTTGGCCTGGCTTTATGCGGGTATAAGCCAACTTTTTCCTGAACTAACTTTGGTTCAATTAACCGAAAAACTCCTGGGAAAATGGTTTGGAAAAATAGTATCTCTTCTCTTTTTTTCGTTCATATTTATCCTAGGTTCTCTTATTCTTCGAAATATCGGTGATTTTCTCACTTCACAAATCATGCCTGATACTCCCATTCAAGCTATTCATATTTTATTCCTTATCCCTATCATCATAGGGGCAAGAATGGGGATCGAGACATTGGCTCGACTTGCGGAACTGCTATTCCCTTGGTTTATTCTGTTCTTTTTTATTTTATCCATGACACTTTCCCCGAAAGTTAAACTTGAAAATATACAGCCTCTATTTGAAGGTGGTACAAAACCTTTGATGAGATCCATTTTAACCTTTGTTAGCGCTCCATTCATGGAACTCATTGTTTTCCTGATGATTACACCTGATATCCATCGCACCGATAAAATAAAAAATTCCTTTATTAGCGGTACTCTTATCGGTGGCTTTTTGTTAACCATAATCGTAATATTAAGCATATTAGTTTTAGGCCCTGAACTTACTGCACGTAATCTATATCCGAGTTATGCTTTGGCTAAGATGATTAATATCGGCAATTTTCTTCAAAGAATTGAAATTATAATGGCCATAATGTGGTTTATATCCATATTTTTCAACCTTGTCCTTTGTTTTTATGCGTCTTCACTCGGACTCTCCCAAATCTTTAACATACAGGATTACAGGCTATTAACACTCCCTTTAGGAATGATCATGCTTGTCATTTCGATTATTGCTTATCCAAACACAGCTTATTTTTTCTCTTTTTTTCCAAAGATTTGGCTACCTTATGCTTTAACTTTTTCAGTTTTGATCCCCCTACTTCTTTTTCTCATAGCTATCTTCAGAAGAAGACGAGCGCAAAGCTTAAAGATAAACAAATAGCCCTAAACAAAAAAAACCTTGATCCTACATTAGAATCAAGGGTTTAATACAGAGTCTACTTATTCTTCCCAGTATTGCAACGTTCTTTTATATAGCGTTTCTCGATATTGCTCCGTAGATGTTGGGAGGATTTCACCTGTGTGGTCATCTAGGACCACACCATAACGGCGGATTAAATCAAGTCTATCGATTTCTCTCGCATCGTACAATTTTTGCACTTCCGAAATATCCGTTGTCAGCCAATTTTTCCGATTGGACCTTATATATTCCCTTTCGGCTACAGTAGCTTTTTCATCGATTTCGTAAAGATCAATTTCTTTGTCTATTTCACGGATCACTACACCATAATCTTTCTTTGCCCGTTCGATGGAAACGTAGCCATCGATAACATCTTCTAAGACTTGTTCGGGCGCTCTTTCTAACGGATCCCCTAATCCACCACCACCAGCGGATGGGCGAACAAAAGAATCACCTTGTTGAACTTTCACATTCGAGAAAATGGTCCCTAAAAACTGCTCACTTTCTTTACCCGGGTTCAACCAAGCTCCATGTGGATAAGACGGAAGCCCTCCAAAGATTCCCCATGTGACTGATCTTGAACGGTCACAACAATAAGACATCACGGTCCGATCTATCTCGGTGAGAATCCCCCCCTTTTCAACTCCACAACCACCACGGTACTTCCCAGGTCCGCCGGAATCGGTAATGATGTTATGGTGTGTCGTAATGACAGGAGAAAGTCGCTCTTGCCCTTCGCATGGCTGAATGCTTAAGCCAACTCCAAACACTGGAGATAGAGCATTCGCTCCGTCTTTTTCATTTCGGCCACCATGTCCACCGGCCATCCAGTCATACCACATAAAATAATTATCGTATCCTTCTCGCTTATCCCATCCACCAATTAACAAATATTCTAGATTGAAGGAACAAGCTAGTGCCCGTTCTGGCATGACTTGTGACCAAAGTTCAAAAATAGCATTCATGATTTTCTCATATGCTCCGGAGCAGAAGCCAGAAACCGCAACCGGCCATGGGGCATTTACTACTGAGTTCTCGGGCAGATGCACCTCTAAAACTCGATAAAATCCGGAATTGAGAGGAATCTCTGGGAAGAACGTTTTGGTTCCTGCCACTACAGCCGAAAACGAGGCACCGAACCCTGCGTTTAGGAAACACCCAATGTAGTGATGAGATCCACTCAAATCATAAAGAATCTTATCATCATTAATTTCCATCTTTACCTTGATAGGAATCAAACCGTCACCTGATTGAGGATCCATATCGATAAAATCGACCGTTTCCCATGTACCATTAGGAAGATCAGTGACTTTTGACTTCGCTAATCTTTCCACATAATCCTGAACCTCTTCAAACGCTGTAAGAACAGTTTCTTTACCGTATTTTTCAATTAACTGTAATAGTTGTTTTTCTCCTACTCCAGTCGCTTCAGCTTGGGCACGCAAGTCACCCAACCGCTCCTCTGGAAGACGCATGTTAGCTGCTAAAAGGTTTGCTACATCTGCCAAGTAGACTCCCTTACTCCATAGTCTAATCGGAGGAATTCGCGTCCCTTCACCATAATGCTCTTGAGCTTGAACATCAAAGGAACCAGGGACTGATCCTCCTACATCCGCCCAATGTCCTGTGGACTGCATCAGTGCAATGAGTTCACCCTCATAGAAAACAGGACGAATAATTCCGACATCGCAAAAATGTGTTCCACCACGATAGGGATCATTAATCAGAAAGACATCTCCCGGATGAATGTCATCACCAAAATCTTCAAGAATCGCTTTAGCTTTTAAGTGTAAAGTTCCTACGTGTACTGAGATATCCTGTGTTCCCTGCATGACCGTGTTCCCTTTTGCATCACACAGTGCAGAACTGAAATCTCGATTATAAATAACGAAAGAATAACACGTTCTTAAAATCTGCTCGGAAATTTGGTCTACCAAGTTAACAAATGCATTTTTTAAAACTTCAAATGTTACCGGATCCAGTTTACTCTTATATCCCTTTGTAGTTCCTTCAAATACTTGATTCATACTATACCTCCTTCTTTACATGGGTCATAATGAGATTTTTGTATTCATCTACTTTTACGATAAAGTCTGGTGGTATTACAGTAGTGGAATCCATCTGCTCCACGATGGCTGGACCGGAAAACTCAGCTAAAGCAGGAATTTTATCACGGTTGTAGATTGGTGTTTTGATAAATCCACTACCTTCCTCAAAATATACATCTCTATATTCGGCTAAGGCATCTTCTAAAGTCCCAACAGGTTCGTACTTAGGAAGTGCCGGTTTAGGTGCCATACCGATTGCAGCCACGCGAAGACCGTGAATTTCAACCACTTGACCGCGATCAGAAAAGGCAAACTCCCTTTGATGTTCTTGATGGAATCGTTCCAAAGCTTCATCCAGGGAACGGATGGGACGACTGACAGGCACCTCTAAGGAACGCCATTGTCCCATATACCTCATTTCTAAATGGCGGATGAGATTCATATTTTCTTCCTCTATCCCTTCCGCTTCGAGCAGTTTCACCGCTTCTTCTTCTAGTTTAGCAAATTCGTTTTCTAACTCGTTACTCGATACATCTGCTACGTTAGCCAGATAAGTTTTAGAAATATCATGTCGCACATCTACCAACAAGCATCCCATCGCCGAAGTAATCCCCGGGAACGGTGGAACGATAACGGTTGGGATTTCCATTTCTTTTGCCAGATGGGCTCCATGAAGCGCGCCTGCTCCTCCGAATACAACCAATGCAAAATCACGGGGATCATAGCCGCGACGAACAGAAATTAGACGCAGAGCATCGCACATATTGGCATTTGCCACCTTAATGATGGAATTGGCAGCTTCCTCATTAGTCAAACCAAAGTATTCACCAATTTTTTCTTGGATTACTTGACGGGAAGCCTCTTTATTTAAGGTCATTTTCCCGCTTAGCAGCTTGGTATTTAGTCTGCCAAGCAATACGTTCGCATCTGTATTCGTAGGTTCAAGGCCACCCTTCATATAGCAAGCAGGACCGGGCGCGGCTCCAGCGCTTTGTGGACCATTTCGTAAGGAGCCACCTTCGTCAACCCAAGCCAAACTTCCTCCACCCGCTCCGATGGTTAGTATTTCGATGCTTGGGAATCCGATTGGATAGCCATATTCAATATACCAATCTTTGGTAACTCTTAGATCACCGTTATACATCAAGGAAATATCTGTACTTGTCCCACCCATATCCAAACCAATTGCATTCTTATATCCGCATAATTTGGCTATATAAGAACCTGCAATAGCACCTGCAGCGATACCGGAGCTCGCTAATCTAGCAGCATACTTAGAAACCGTTTCAGATGTCATTACTCCCCCACCAGAGTGGAGTAAAAGAACGTCACCCTTATATCCCTTATCTCTCATTTCCATCGTAAGATTCTGGATATAGTCATTCAATAGTGGTCCTAGAACGGCATTAACAATGGTTGTACTCATTCTTTCATGCTCAAAAATCTCTGGAAGCGTTTCACTGGATGTGCAAACATAAACTCCTGGAAGTTCCTTTTGTAAGATTTCCTTCATTTTAAGTTCATTCGTGCCATTGTTATAAGCATTTATAAAGCATATCGCAACCGATTCAACTCCGCGTTTTTTCAATATACGAGCCAGGTCCCTAGCTTTTTCTTCATCTAATGGGGTGATTACTTTTCCTTCAAAATCTACTCTTTCTTCTATTTCAAAGCGATCACGTCTTTTAATGTAAGGAGGAGCTACATCAACATAAGCGTCCCATAGTTCCAATTTTGTTCCCCGTCGAATTTCCGGAACATCTCTAAACCCTTGAGTGGTAATCAGTGCGGTTTTTGGTAAATTTCTCGTGATCAGCGCATTAAGACCAACGGTAGTACCATGTGAAAAAAAATGGATATCTTTGGTTGAAACATTGGATTGAGTAACTCCGGTCAAGATCCCTTCAGCTGGATTATGAGGTGTTGAGGATACTTTCGTTACTGAAATTTCTCTTGTTTCTTCATTAAAGATAAAAACGTCGGTAAAGGTTCCCCCTACATCAACGGCTAATTGGTATTTACTCATGTTTCACCCTCCATATTAGATATTGTAGTGATAATGACTGCATACAAAACTAACTTTATTTGGATAGATTTAAGATTAATAAATTTAAATAATCATCCGCTCCCCCCGTAATTCTAGTTGTAAACGAATCCAAATTTGTATGAGTTCGCTTGCCTTATACTAAAAGCAATTTCCGTGCCAACATTAAAGACAGGTAAGAACTTTGATAATAGTAAAAGTGTTTTAAAAAATGAAGGAATTACTTTCAAAACTGAAATAACATCTTTCTATATTGAAAGATGTCAACACAGATAATATTTGGCCACAAACCTCATGGGTTTGAGATGGTGCTTTCTTTTTTATATTATTTAAAAATGGCTTATTTTGATATTTTGTAATTTCATAAATGAAACATAAATATATTGTGTCTTCTTATCCTTTCCCCTAGATAATAAATTCAGATATATTATAAGATCGGCACTATTCTTGCAAGAAAGAGTATTGAGTGAGTAAATAACTTTTTTGCACATTAGGCATTTACTCATTCAATCTAAAGTATCGGGGTGGTGGAGCAGATTTAAATATACCTGAAATTAAATAACTATCTCTCATTAAAAAAATGTAAAGAGAAGGAGTGTTTACTATGGCTGAAATTATTATTCCAAAAGATCAAGTAAACCATGCCGAAAACTCATCCAATGAGAAGAAAGAGGACTATGCACTTGAAAAAGTACCTTCCCATTGGCGAATGAAATGGTGGAATATTACTAATGTTACCTTAGGTGTAGCTACTGCAATGGTGTTTATGCAAATGGGAAGTCTAATGGCTACGTCATTTGGTGCCATGAATGCTTTGATAGCCGAAGTCTACGCTACATTAATTGCTGGTGTACTTGGGGTTGTAATCGCTTACTACTCAGCTAAAACGGGATTAAATACCAATTTAATGGCACGCGGAGGCGGTTTTGGTTATATCGGTGCCTCAATTACTTCATTCATTTACGCCATTAATTTCATTATGTATTGCGCTATTGAGGGATCTATTATGGCTAGTGCCGTTCACGAATATGTTAAAACCGTTCCTCTATGGGCACTTATGATTTTCTTCGGACTCTCGGTTATTCCATTTAATTGGTTTGGAATGAAGCAATTGGAAAAGTTGCAAAAATGGACTTTACCCATGTTCATCGTTTTACTTGGTGCTGGTATGATTTCTGCAGCAAAAATGGAACCTGTTTATAAAGGTGCAATTTTCTCCTACCTCCCTGAAGGAGCTCAAATCGGAGGAAGTATGCTGCTGACATGTATAGGTATTATGAATGGATTAGTTGGAATCATGGCGTTGTTAATTTCCGATTACGCGCGTTTTATAAAAAAAGAAGAATTTAAGATTGGCGTCTTCGCTGTGGGATTTATTCCTCAACTAGTATGTTTTTTCATCATGGGGCTGATTGGCATTTGGTTCGGTGTTCGCTTTGAGGAGGCAAATCCCGGAGTATATTTTGTTCATGTAATCGGAATAGGCGGGGCTCTATTTACTATTCTGACACAGCTTCGTATTAACATAACCAATTTATATAGTGGATCTTTATCGCTAGCAAACTTTTTCGAACACGTCTTCAAATTTAAACCTGGCAGAACTTTTTGGGTTGCTTTTACAGCAATCGCGGCCATTGTTGCCATGCTTGCAGGAGCATTAGACTATCTGGGTCCATTGCTTACCTTTCAAGGCGTATTCTTGTTTGCATGGGCAGCCATTTTGGTTACTGATGCCATTATCGTAAAAAAAATAATGAAAATAGGCCCCTTATATTTTGAATATAGAAGCCAATACCTGTACCCTTGGAATCCAGTTGGTGTTGTCTCCCTTTTAATTGCCAGCTTAATAGGTACCATTGCTGCGTTTGGATTCATGGGTACTGTTTTGCAAAACATAGCGGCATTTTTTGCGGCTGTAATCGCATCTATTCTTACAATAATCATCTCCATAATTACTAATGGTAAATATTATGTAAAAGAAGTCGTCAATGATATTCCAGATGATGAAAAGATTGCCTAAATGAATTAAAAAAAAGAGAAACGGTGGACAAAGACAGTTCACCGTTTCTTTCTTTCTTCATACTCAACCATTACTTTAAAATATATAATCCTAGCATGATCATAGCAGGAGTCGTAGTAATCGATAGGATTACGGACAGCACCGTCATAGATGCCCCATATTCTTCATCACATGAATATAGCGAAAACAGAATGGAAGCCATTGTCATACAAGGCATCGTGGTCTGTACAACGATAACTTGTTTTAATTCGTTCGGGAGCGGGATAAAGCTCAAAATTGTTGCAATGGCTAAAGGGAAAATGAAAAGTTTTAGGACGAGTGGGATACTTATTTGTTTCATTCCTGGTAATTTTTTCGTCATCACAGAAGGAATAAGCATACCGATATACATCATAGCCAGTGGTGTTGCTAAATTCGCAAAGGATTCTGTCAGCTCTTGAACAAATGGTGGCGGTGATACATTTAGCGCAGCGAACATCATACCCGCAAATATAGATAACATCGGAATGTTTAATAAAGACTTTAAAGCTTGAGGCTGGAATGACTTATTTTGCAGCATCATTACTCCAATGCTCCAAATTGTAAAATCTATACCAGCATCAAATACTGCAGCTAATAGAGCTCCTTTAGGTCCAAACAGTTCAGCACATAAGGGGATGCCAATAAAACCTGTATTTCCTATTCCTGATAAAAGTGCGATTTCATTTGTTTTCGTCTTGGAAACATGAAAAGTACGAGCAACTACCCAACCTTCAAAAACACCAAAATAGTTTATTATTATAGAAATCACAAAAGTTAGTAGTAAAATGAGCAAAAATTGACTGTCAATTTCAGTTTGAAAAACCCCATTTAATATCATACATGGCATAGCGACATTGATGATAATATTCATTAAAAGTTGCCGCCTTTCTGTAGTAAAGGGCGTGCTTCTTGTAAGCAAGCAACCGATCACTATCATCGTTGCCATTATAACAATAGTAGATATAATCGTTGAAACGTTCAAGTTTTCCCCTCCTTCCGTATCTGGTAAAAAAACAAAAAAGCCAGCAAACTACAATACATATTGTAGTTCGACTGGCTATCTGCTTAAAAAATGTCTCGCGTTCTCACCGACATGCACAGGAGTCTGCGAAGATCAATAAACAAAGGCAGTCACTTAACTTAGTTCTAGTTCAGTTTTGATAAAGAGTTTGAGCACTACCAAATCAATCTATTTAAATTACTTTATATCCACAAAAAAATTTTGAACATTTTCCTAAGAGATCTGTGCGCTTTGTTCTCTTTCCTCTCCATGCTCATATACTTCGTGTGGCGTACGGATAAGATAATAAGAACCAAGTAACCACCAACCACCAAAGATAATCCATTCGTATGGCCATATCAATGCGGATGGCATCCCAGGCATGTATAATACGGCGAGACCAACACTTAATACAACAGCGATATAACCAACCTTATTATTTTTTCCAGCACGGAAAGGCCGGGGCATCTGCGGTTCACGTTTTCTAAGGATTAGAAACGATAGACCTACGAGAAGATAAGAAATTACAATAGCTAACCCGCCTGCATCCACCAACCAAACGAGCATTTTCCTTCCACAAAGGGGAGCCAAAATAGAAAGGGTACCAATAAAGAGAATTGCATTCGAAGGGGTTTTATACTTCGGATGAAGCCTACCTAGCCATCTTGGTAACATATGCGATTTCGCCATCGCATACAGGACGCGGCTCCCGCCAATTAAAAAAGAATTCCAACTGGTTAAAATCCCTCCCACTCCAGCAATAATTAGAATTTGAGTGGCAAATGGGCTTGAAAAAATAGCACCCATTGCATCAGCCGTAGCCAAGGTTGAGCTTGCTAGCTCTTCTTGTCCTAATCCTTTTCCTACACCGTAAATCATTCCGATGTACCAAAATACCGCCATGATGACTGATAAAATAAGAACATTCCCAATTTGTCGGTGTGGCAGATTGATCTCCTCTGCAGCTTGAGGGATGACGTCAAACCCCACAAACATAAACGGTATCATAATTAAGACAGCCATAAAGCCTGTCCAGCCGTCGATAAAAGGAGGAATTGGGGGTGTTGGTGGGGTAGCAAAAGTAGCACCGCCAACTAAACTCATTCCTACAATCGCCAGGAGAACGGTTACAATAAATTGAAATTTGGCTGCCTGTTTCACACCAAAATAGTTAAGAACGGTAATCCCGGTCGCCCCAGCCATCCCGACAGCCACCCAAGATGCATATACATCCCAGCCAGCAACCGTCCACATAAAGCCTACTTGATAATCCGGGAAGATATACTCCATTACGGTTGGCAAAGCAACAGCTTCGAAAGCAACCACTGAAATATACCCTAAAGCTATAGACCATGACCCGACAAAGGACCACTTTGAACCAAGTGCACGATGAATCCACGCATGCTCTCCTCCAGCCTTCGGCATAGCGGAGGTAAGTTCTGAATAAGTCAGGCCCACAAAGGTAACAATGACTCCCCCAAGCAGAAAAGCCAAAATGGATCCCATCACGCCTGCTGAAGATAACCAAGAACCAGTTAATACGACCCATCCCCATCCAATCATGGCTCCGAATGATAGGCAAAGGACATCAAAACGAGAAAGTACTTTCTCAAACTCAACCTTATTGCTCATTGCTTACCTCTCTTTCATCTCCTGATATTTTTGGTTTAATACTTGATAAGCACACACCCCAAGAAAAAAGAGGAGGGGAAACCCTCCTCCAATACAGAGGATAGAGTCCATGTTAAGGACATATGAGGTGTGATCAACACCCATGTAGTTGTTGAAATAGATTCAACAACTACATGGAATACTGATCTAATCAGTAGAGGATATCATCAGATATCCTCTCCCCTAGAATTACCATCCTTTCTGAACAGTAGCTACGGAGTGTTCCAAAATATCTAATCCTTCATTTAATTGTTCTTCCGTAATGACCAACGGTGGGAGAAAACGCAGTACATTTCCATTGATTCCTGCACTTAAACCAATTAAGCCATTTTTCCAACATTCTTTTACTAATTGGGTGGTAGCTTCAGAAGCTGGTGTTTTCAACTTTCGGTCTGTAACCATCTCCATGGCTACCATAGCGCCTAAGCCGCGTGTGTCCCCAATTAAGTCATACTTGTTTTTCATCTTGTTGAAACGATCCATGATTTGGCTTCCTATCATCCGGGCGCGCTCCACAAGCTTTTCTTCTTCAATAATATCCAATACGGCCAGTCCAGCTACGCATGAAACGGGACTTCCAGCGAATGTGCCCCCCAATTGACCTGCACCTGGTGCATCCATAAGTTCTTTACGGCCAGTGACTGCACTTAATGGCATTCCCGCTGCTATGGATTTAGAGGAAACCATGATATCAGCTGCCACTCCATAGTGTTCCATCGCAAATAGTTTCCCTGTACGTGCAAATCCAGTTTGAATTTCATCAGCAATAAATATAATGCCGTATTTATCGCAAATCTTTCGAATACCTTTTACAAAATTTGCAGAAGGAACAATAAATCCACCTTCTCCTTGAACAGGTTCCATAATGATAGCGGCTACATCATCCGCAGCAACCTCGCCTAGGAAAAACTCTTCGATCCGTTGCAAGTGTTCAGCATCTACTTGTTCTTGTGTCATCTCTTCCGCAGCACGATAATAGTAGGGATAAGGAATCTTATACGTATCTGGCGCAAAAGGACCAAACCCGAATTTATAAGGTCTCACCTTACTTGTAAGGGACATCGTCATAAGAGTGCGCCCATGGTAGCCACGATTAAATGACAGAACAGCTCTACGTCCAGTAGCTGCGCGAGCGATTTTTATCGCATTTTCAACAGCCTCTGCACCACTATTAACAAACATCGTTTTCTTGCGGAAATCCCCTGGTGTCTTTTCATTAAGTTTCTCCGCGAGTTCAATATAGCTTTCGTACGGAAAAACGTGAAAACACGTATGAATGGATTGGGATACCTGTTCCTGTACCGCCTTAACTACTTTAGGATGACAATGCCCAACATTCTGGATCCCTATTCCCCCTGCAAAGTCTATATACGTATTGCCATCAACATCTTTTACAAGAGCACCGGATGCCTCCTTTACATAAATAGGCGTAACATTATAAGGACCGATTGGCACTGCCTGTTCTCTACGATCATGAAGTGATTGGGATAATACTCCAGGTATGGTTGCCTGATCTTTTAAAGTTTTCATTTTCTAATCCCCTTTATGGTTAGTATAATTCCATGTTTATTTAATGCATATTTCGTGCCAACATCATGTTACGGTTTAATGGTTACGGTTTGGACGGAAGTAAAAAACTCCATGGCAGCTCTTCCTTGTTCGCGTGCTTGGGTACTAGAGGCCTTCACCCCTCCGAAAGGAGCCTGCAGTTCTACCCCAGAGCTTTCCCCGTTAACACGGATCATCCCTGCTTCCATTTGATTTAAATACTGAAACACTTCATTTAACTGATCCGTAAAAATAGAAGCACTAAGACCGTATTTCACATCATTGGCTACTTTAAAAGCATCCTCTAAGGAGTCAACTTGAATAAGGACTAAAACGGGTCCGAATATTTCTTCCTGCGCGATCCACATGTTAGGATCAATATTCTCAAACAGTGTAGGTTCAATAAAATATCCAAAGGCCCTTTCCTCTTGATTTAAAGGCTTTCCTCCTAAAACAAGGCTTCCTCCCTCGTCGATTCCTTTCTTAATAGCGTCTAGTACATTGTTAAATTGATTTTGAGATGCCACAGGACCCATATAAGTATTCGCTTGCAAGCCATCTCCAACCTTAATACTCTTCATTTTCTGTATAACCTTTTCACGAAAAGCTTCATAAACTTCTTTCACTATGATTGCTCGGCTCGTAGCTGTACACTTCTGTCCTGATGATCTCATACTTCCACTAACTGTAAGTTCTGCAGCTAAATCCAAATCAGCATGTCTGGATACAATAACAGGGTTTTTACCACCCATTTCCAATTGGTATTTGGCTCCACGTTGCAGAGCTTTCAAAGCAATCCCTTGACCTACTTGATTTGAACCCGTAAAACTGATGGCTTTCACTTCAGGATGATCCACAATGATATTTCCGACAGTAGATCCTTTTCCGCTCACCATGTTAACCACACCAGGAGGGAAACCTGCATCTTGGATACACTCCATCACCTTCGTGGCTGTTACGGTAGCTTCAAGCGCAGGTTTCATTACAACCGTATTCCCATAAATAAGAGCAGGAGCTAGCTTCCAAATTGGAATAGCAACAGGGAAATTCCATGGTGTGATCAGACCTACCACTCCCACAGGAGTACGAGTTGTAAAAAGTAGGGTATCTTCATCACTTGAAGGAATCACTTCCCCCACGGATCTCATACCTTCCGCTGCATAATAACGCAGAATGGCTACTCCTCTTAATGTTTCCCCTCTCGCTTCTGCTAATGTTTTCCCCATTTCACGGGTTAAGGTTTCTGCGATGTCATCTACTCTCTGTTCTAAGATATCAGCGGCTTTCCGCAGAAAATCTCCACGAGTTGCACCCGTTAACTTTTTCCATTGGGGAAAAGCTGATTTTGCTGCTTGTATGGCATGATCTACATCTGCTGGACCAGAAAGAGGTACATAGCCCACAATTTCTCTATAATCCGCTGGATTTACACTTGCCTCCACTTCTTGATCCAACGCATCTACCCATTGTCCATTGATCAAATTCTGGTATTTCCGAACTTCCGTTTTTACTGCCATTCCATTTCCCCCTCCTAAAATATTTGTTATGAGATTGCATAAATCTTTGCCAGTGTAGGCTCAGGAATTCTGTCTACAACTGCCTTGCCAATTTGAATGGACGCAGTTGCTGCTGGAGATGGAGCATTACACACATGGATACTATTTTTTCCGGAAATGATATGAAAATCATCTACAAGTGTTCCATCGGATTTTAGTGCTTGCGCTCGAATTCCTGCAGGGGCTGGCTCCAAATCTTCTGCTCGGATTTCAGGAATCAACTCTTGCAAACTACGTACAAAAGCAGCTTTACTAAATGAACGGATATACTCGTCCATCCCCTCTCTCCAATACTTGGATGCTATCTTCCAAAAGCCAGGGTAAGCTAATACTTCTGCAAGATCTTTTAAACTGAAATCTGTCTTTTGATATCCCTCTCGCTTAAAAGCTAACACCGCATTGGGTCCTGCTTCCACATGACCACCAATCATACGGGTGTAATGAACGCCTAAAAATGGGAAGGCCGGGTTTGGTACAGGATAGATTAAATGCTTTACAAGATAACGTTTTTCCGGCTTTAGCTCATAATATTCCCCACGAAAGGGAACGATCATCATATCAGTGTTCATGCCACCGCTTTTCGCAACCCGATCGCTGTGAAGCCCTGCACAGTTAATAATATAAGTTGCTCGAAACGAACCCCTATTGGTCTCTATTTCAACGCCGTTATTCGTTTCCGTAATTCTTTCCACACGAGTAGATAATCTTAATTCTCCGCCATTACTCTCAATAATCGATGCATAGATTTCCGAAACCTGTTTATAATTGACAATCCCTGCCATCGGTACGCGAATAGCAGCTAATCCATGGACATGAGGCTCGATGTCTCTTAATTCTTCAGGACCAATCTTTGTAATAGCCAAACCATTATCTAAGCCACGCTGAAAGAGATTATCTAACAAAGGTAGCTCTTCCTTTTTCGTTGCCACAATAACTTTTCCACACATATCGTGTTCAATCCCATATTTTTGGCAAAATTCAACCATTGATCTGCTGCCTTCGCGGGCAAATTTTGCCTTAAAACTCCCAGGCTTGTAATAGATTCCGGAGTGAATGACACCACTGTTATGTCCCGTTTGATGAACGGCCCAATGATCCTCCTTTTCTAATACAAGTATCTTTGCCTTTGGATATCGCCGGGTTAATTCCATTCCAGTAGACAACCCTACAATACCTCCACCTACAATTGCAAAATCATACATGTTGTGCCCCCTAGTCCTTAGTCATGAATTATGCCTTTGCAAACACTCCGCGTTGTCTCATGAGCTCTCTAAATAGTTCCGGATGCTTTTCAAATGCTGCTCGACCATGAAGCCAGAACGTATTATTCAACATGACGAGATCCCCTACGGGTAGCTTTAATGCATGGGTTGCCGAACTGTTCTCCATGGAATTGGAGAGTTCTTGTAAATATTTCGCATGCTCTACGGTTTCCGGACAAGCAAATTGGTCGATAAAACAGATACATGTTCCATTGTTTTGCTCAAAAAACGTCGCACGGTGAATTTTTTGTTCCACATTCTTGCTTGGTGGGGCTTTATACAAAAACTTATAACTTGCCATTGGATGTTTGCTAAACTTCTCTAACTCTTCCCAATCATCCAGGTGGAGCAGACGTGATTCTCCCCCTACCGCATTACGCTCCTGCATCTTCATCATCAATAACCAATCTGTCGGTTCGTCAACAAACGTCCCATCGGTATGAAGGGTAAATAACCGATAGGCTTGGCGCAAATAGGAATCACTGTTATCCGTATCCTTGACTGTAAACCGAGCAAAATAAGTACCAGACATCGCATCAAAGTTTGGAGTTCCAATTAAATGACTAATTGCCGTACCGAATTTCACAAAATCTTCAGGATCTGACGTTTGATTCTGAAGTCCGATGGTAAAGCCACCTGTTTCCCGATCATGCAAAATCCCCCGGATAGCCTCTACGAACGATACGCCGAGCAGGTCACGCAACTTACCTGCCATTACAAATCGCATGTATGGAACATATTCTAATCGCTGGGAGTCTTCCTTTTTGAATTCATTCAAAAAGTTATAAATGATCTCGTTACTCAACTCAATGTGGTATAAACGTTGGTGATCGGGGTGAGGGATAATCCTAAATCCTGCTTGATTTTGTACATACTTCATTTTTTCTTGAACAACACTCATTGAAATTTCCTCCTCCTAGGTATATTTAAAAATAAAAAAGCCAGTCGTATTTTAAGGCTAAACCCTAAAAATACAACTGGCTCTCATCTACTTTATCTCTCCGGTCACTCGGAGTTCAGAAGATTAATCAGTTTAAATTACGTATTCACTTTTTACGATTATAAACAGAAGCAGCACTGATCTTATATGGGATATCCATAAAGGAGTGATGTTTTTCTTGTTTATACTATTATCATAGGTTATATCTATATAATCTGTCAACTTCTTTTTATACCCATCCACGCAAACGAACAGCCTCGGCATATTTTCTCAGCCCAACCATGTACGCGGCTATTCTGGTATCGACTTTTTTAATAGATGACAGATGCATAATATTATGGAATGCCTTAACCATTTTATCCTCTAACTTTTTTTCCACTTCTTCCTCTGACCAATACCATCCTTGATTATTTTGCACCCACTCAAAATAAGATACCGTTACCCCCCCAGCATTGGCCAGAACATCTGGAACGACAAGTACCCCTCTATCATTTAAGATACGGTTTCCTTCAGGTGTGGTAGGACCATTAGCAGCTTCAACAAGAATGGAAGCCTGAATTTGATTTGCGTTAAGTTCAGTAATTTGATTTTCGATCGCAGCGGGAACCAGGACATCACATGGATAGACTAGCAATTCAGAATTGGATATAACATCCTTGAACTGATTAGTAACTAAACCAAATGAATCACGCTGATCTAGAAGTCTGGGGATCTCCAAACCATCTCCATCATAAATACCACCAAACGCATCGCTAATTCCAACCACTTTCATACCGGAATCATAGCAGATCTTTGCTAAATTGCTGCCAACATTCCCAAACCCCTGAATGATGACCTTTAAATCCTGTACCGCTTTTCCTTTAAGCTTGGCAGCTTCACGAATGGCAAAAAATACACCTAATGCTGTAGCTCTTTCTCTACCTTGGGAACCACCCAAACATATAGGTTTCCCCGTAATAAATCCCGGATTATCATTCTCATTCATTCGATTATATTCATCAAGCATCCAAGCCATAACTTGAGAACTGGTATAAACATCTGGAGCTGGAATATCTTTAGTGGGACCTACGATCTGGCTAATTGCTCGTACATACCCCCTTGCCAGGCGCTCAATCTCGAAAAAAGACATTTTTTGAGGCTCACAAACAACCCCACCCTTACCACCTCCAAATGGCAAATCAAATAATCCGCATTTAATGGACATCCAAATGGATAGTGCCTTAACCTCATCTTCCGTCACAGCGGGATGAAACCGAATTCCCCCTTTCGTTGGTCCAATCGCATCATTATGCTGGGAGCGATAACCCGTAAAAACTTTAACCTTCCCATCGTCCATACGAACAGGAATTTGAACCGTAAGCACTCGAACCGGAGATTTTAGTAGTTCGTAGGTAGCCTCATCATAATGTAATTGAGCTAGCGCTTCTCTTACAATTTCTTGGGTTGATTCAAGTAGCGTTGGGGCTTGGCTTGTTTTATCCATAACGACGGACGTTTTCATATGATTCTTCCCTTCTGACTGTTTTGATTAATAAAATCAAGCCAGTTCAACATGTTCAAATTGATGTTAAACTGGCAGTAAATTAGCGATAGAAAAAATACTTATTCTACAACATCTTCCACACTGTCATCACCATATGTTTCAATCATTTTTTCACGGCAATCCAGACATTCACAGCGATTTCTTTCCCATATTGCCAATTCCTGATGGCAAGAGATACACTTATCTATTAAATCCATTGTCATATTTTACTCCCCCATTCATATTAGATATTTGAAAAGACTCCACGCTGTCTCATCAGCTCTCGATATAAGTCTGGATGTTTTTCAAATGCTGCTCTGCCATGAAGCCAAAATGTATTATTCAACATGACTAGATCCCCTACTGGTAGCTTTAATGCATGAGTCGATGCGCTTTTTTCCATAGACAGAGACAGCTCTTGCAAGTATTTTGCCTGCTCTACGGTTTCCGGACAGACAAACTGGTCAATGAAGCAGATACACGTTTCATTGTTTTGCTCAAAAAACGTGGCACGATGGACTTTTTGTTCCACATTTTTGCTAGGAGGTGCTTTATACAAAAATTTAAAACTCCCAAGTGGGTGCTTACTATATTTCTCGAGATCTTCCCAGTCATCCAAGTGTAGGAGTCGGGACTCTCCCCCTACCGCATTTCGCTCTTCCATCTTCATCATCAAAAGCCAACCCGTTGGTTCATCCACAAACGTCCCATCGGTATGAAGGGTAAATTGGCGATAGGCTTGACGTAGGTACGAATCACTCTGATCCGTATCTTTTACTGTGAATCGGGCATAATACGTACCTGACATGGCATCAAAGTTTGGCATTCCAATTAAATGGCTGATAGCTGTAGCAAACTTTACGAAATCTTGAGGATCTGTCGTTTGATCCTGAAGCCCAATCGTAAACCCGCCTGTTTGCCGGTCATGTAAAATTCCACGAATCGCTTCAACAAACGAGGTTCCTAGTAATTCACGAAGCTTGCCCGCCATAACAAAACGTATATACGGAACATATTCTAATCGCTGGGAATCTTCCTTCTTGAACTCACTCAAGAATTCACCTATCAATTCATTACTTAACTGAATATAGTACAGCCGATGGTGATCTGGATGGGGAAAAATCTTATATCCTGTTTTCTTCTGTACATACTTCATATTTGCCACGGCAATACTCATTAAAAGCCCCTCCTAAAGTATAATGAATCTCTGCCCTCAAATAGCTAAAAAAGCCAGTCATATTATCCGGATAAATCCGATTAATATAACTGGCTTCGATCTACTTTTTCTCTCCGATCTCTCGGAGTTCAGAAGATTCCTCAGTTTTTTAACTATAGAGTTTAAAGAGTTTATTCACCGCACTTGAAAGAGGTTATCTTTCTTGGAGTGAACCCTAACTATTCCTAATAATTAAAATATACACTCCTTTAAACCTCGTGTCAATAGTGTTTTTAGCGTATGTTGAGTTGTTCAAACTGAACGTATAAGTCTCTTAATGCTGCTGTTAACGCATTTACTGCTCTACCTTTATAATGCGTTTGTAGAATCTGAAGAGGTTCATCAATTCCATCTTTTAAACTTATCCCCTTTAATAACTCCCCTACATACATTCTTCCGTGTTCAGTAGCAAGAGTGCATGAAGCTTCAATGATAACGCCATATTTCTTATCTAGCTCTACCGTAATGGTAAGAGTATCAAAGACACTTTTAGCTGCCATCCCCTGAGGAAGACGTGCGTGGCCTGCAATAAATACAGTATGAGTTAGTGCCATCCTATACACTCCTTTGTTTGGTTCTCTGATCTCTATTCCAAGCTAATACCTAGTTTTACCAAAATCTATACATTTCATTATACTATAAGAACCAATCCAAATACTACCAACCCCGTTCGGACATTCGTTGGTTCTGTAGTAATGTAGAGAGTTCGATTCCTTTCATAGGTGTACCTAATTTTTTTGACAATTGGGCAATCAATTCGAAATCCTCAGGATATGTGGTCGCCTCAACGATCGCTTTAGCAAATCTTTCTGGGTGCTCGGATTTAAAGATCCCAGACCCCACAAAAACACCATCAGATCCTAAATGCATCATCAGGGCGGCGTCTGCAGGGGTCGATACTCCTCCGGCAGCAAAGTTAACAACAGGTAGTTTTCCATTAGTATGAACAAATTCGAGGAGCTCAAATGGAGCTGCTAAGTTTTTAGCCTCGGCCATCAGTTCATCATAAGACAAGTTTTCTATCTTTCGAATTTGACTTTGTATCATACGCTGGTGGCGAACGGCTTCCACAATATTCCCTGTTCCCGGCTCCCCTTTTGTCCGAATCATAGATGCCCCTTCCCCAATCCGTCGAAGGGCTTCACCAAGATCACGTGCACCACATACAAAGGGAACCGTAAATTCTTTCTTATTAATATGAAACAATTCATCAGCAGGAGTAAGAACTTCACTCTCATCAATGTAATCCACACCTAAAGCTTCAAGTATTTTTGCCTCAACGATATGACCGATACGAGCCTTTGCCATGACCGGAACAGAAACGCTTTTCATCACTTCTTCAATAATGGTTGGGTCTGCCATTCTAGCCACGCCACCTGAAGCACGGATATCAGCGGGTACTCGCTCTAAAGCCATTACCGCAACTGCCCCGGCGGATTCCGCTATTCTTGCTTGTTCAGAGTTAATTACATCCATAATTACGCCGCCTTTTTGCATTTCCGCCATTCCTCTTTTGACACGCATTGTACCTTGTGTATTCATCTTAATAATCTCCTTCACGAATTAATTTACAAATAATTGTAAGTTTTGCTTCATTATAAAATAAGAAAAAATGGGGAGCAGCGAATTATACTCCCCTATATAACTGAGAGAGATGCTAGAAAAGTAGTATTTCAAACACTCCAAATACTCTCCTAGGATTAATTCTAGGCATGTATTTGCAACCTTTGAAATTAAACAAAAAAGCCAGTAATATGATAATTAGTATCATATTACTGGCTTCTATCTTTTTTTTCTCTAGTTTCTTAGAGTGAAGAAGATTAGGCAGTATTCTATACATTTATTTACTTTTAATTATTAAACAGTTTCTTTTTCACCGTTCATGAAAGAGCTATCTTCCTAGAGGTGAAGATTATAGGGCTATTATACTTGATATGGTTACATTGTCAATATAGATTTTATTTTCCATAACAATTATAAACTCAATTAACACCGTTACAAAATAGAGGTTTTGTTACGGTATATAATTTCATTAATATCGCATTTTGTGTAATTTTAACCGGAGGTTTTTTATGAAAGATTATGTATATGATCGGTTAATTCAAAAATTGATGAAAAAGTATCCAGCTTTCCCTTCTACGTTCAAGAATTTATTCAACATAAATTAGGGAAATCTTCTCCCCAATTGATTCATGAATATCTCTATGATTACCGAACGTTCTTTGAATGGCTACTAACAAAGCATGCGTACAAAACAATTCAAGAAATCCCACTTCTGATATTGGAAAAGTTACAAATCAAAGATATTACGGAGTTTGAAAACTACCTGTGAATTCGACTTCGCAATGCTTACTTAACTGTGAATCGCAAGCTTTCCTCTCTGAAAAGTTCTCTTCCACTACCTTTCTCAGATTACGGAAGACAAAAATCTCTACCCTTACCTGAAAAGGAATGTCATGGCTAAAGTGGAGCTCGCTTCTGTACGGGTATCGGTTTCCAAAAAAGCCGAAAAAATAGAAAGCCAATCTTCGAACGACCGATTCGAAAGATGAATTTGTGGACTTCATCCAATTTGTAGCCGAAGGATACCCGAAAATCTATGAGGAGCAACTCACTGGCGATACAAAAAAAGACCGCGGAGCGAGGAGGATGATCCAGTTTCACCGAATGAACAAAGAACGAGATGTGGCCATCCTCTCCCTTTTTCTCGGATCCGGTCTTCGTATTTCGGAACTGGTGAATTTGGATGTCGATGATGTGAATAAATTCAACCGAACTCTGAATGTTCTCCGTAAAGGGAATAAAGAAGATATTGTGGATTTCGATGGAGCGTTAATTAACTTAGAAGAGTACTTAGAAGTTCGAAGCGAACAATATGAACTTTCCTCTAATGTAAAACCTCTATTCGTTCCGTCCAAGGTCGGCCGCAAAGGAACGGGAAGGATGACGGTGAATTCACGATTTTTTCGAAAATGCAGCTACTCCTAAAAGCAACAGCGGAAAAAAAAGTCCAAATGTCAGGGAATAGTGAAACAATATTTCCTTATTAAACGTTTTAAGATAGACTACATTTGGGCTTTGCACAAGGGTAAAGACAACCAGAATCATTCCTAAAGGGAAAGTTAAAAAACGGTAGTCTTTTAGTTTCAGCGTTTGGGCAAGACTTAATGCTGTTGAATAGAAAAAAAGGGTTAATTTGAAAAAGATGGTCAAAAACCAAATGCCAGCCATTATTGCTTCGATCCGTGTTAAGAAGTTAGCCACGTTAATTTTTTTTGCTAACACATAGCTGGGGTAGGTTTGTCGTGCCGTCATATCAGCACCAATGACTAGTACTGTTAAAAGCGAAATAATGGTTAATATTATCCCCCCCATAAGAGCTCCTTCCCAAAGGGCTTTCCCTGCTTTTTTTGTCCGATTAATATATGGAACGATCATTAAAAAAACAACAAGTTCCAAAAACGTAGAACCAACATATGGAACCGCAGCCCGCAGTACAGGTTTTATCCCTTCTTCTAACATAGGTTGTATGTTCTCCATTTTGATTTGTGGGAAGAGGGACACGGCCAAAACAAGAAAAAGAAAGATGACCCAGGGAAAGAAAATTTCTGCTGCACGGGACAATGGTTCTAGTCCAAGCCTTGCCCCCATGATGACAATGCCTAAAAAAATAATAAGGATAGCCTGGATTGGGGTTTCCGGCATCACTTGCGTCGTCATAAAATCCCCTATCGTTCTGAGAGTGAGTGCAGTATTCACAAAGAAATAGGTACAAAATAGAAGAGAAATCGTTTTTCCCAGCCATTTCCCCAAAATTTCTTCACTGTACTCGACTAAGGACATATCAGGAAATCGGCTTCCTAGAGCGCTGTACAAAGGTATAACTAACACCCCTATTCCCAGCGCTAGTATAGCCGCAATCCAAGCATCCTGTTTGGCCTCGGAAGCAAGAATGGATGGAATGATTAAAATGATACCGCCAATGGTAAAGAGACAAACTAATATCGTAAATTGCCGTACGCCAATTTTGCCGTTCTCTAACATCCTCTTTACCGTTCCTTTCCTTTTATTTTAACAAACCGAATAGTAAATCATTCATGGGTTTATAAAAGGCAGCAATCCAATCCAGGGGGTTCGGAAGATCGGCTTGCAGCCCCTTCGCAATGCTTAACCCCGTCCCAAAGAGGAGCAGGATGGAAAATGTCCATAGTTCCTTTTTGAACCCTTTTTTCAAAAGGTGGGGAACCTCAATCATGATGATCGCAAGAGCTACCAGTATGATTCCTACACTTGTCTCCATATTGTTTACTCCTTTAATTCTTCCAGGAAGGATTCACCCACTGTCCCTATGCGCCGGATCTTTACATCTGCCTTTACCTGTACCGGCAGATCAACCAATTCCTGATCCCATCTTTCTTAATTTTTTTCCAAGCCTTAGGATCTGCTCGGTGGATGGCTTCACCAAAACCAAAGATATCGATTTTTAATTTTTTAGCTTTTTTCACTGAAGATTCACATTGACCTTTTATGGCTTTTTCAACTTCTGTTTCCAAATCATAAATCGTTTGAGATTTGGAAAGATCAATATGACAGGCTACTTCCGCGACATCGGCTTCCGTTCGAATCATAACATCCACTTTTGGTTTTCCGTTCGCTACTTTCCCCTTCACCTTTGTTTCCGATCGAATGACCTCAACACCTAATTTCCCGCCTTTCAGACAAGGGACTTCAATAACCGTGCTGTCCAATTTGTCTGTGAAGTTGCTGTATCCTTTACTTTCTTGCTCGTTTAGCCAGCCTACCAGTTTATCTTTTTTAAATATCGCAATACCTGAATATTGCAATTGAGCAGGAGAATCAATCCTTTCTACATTCTCCTTTCTTTCGCCTGTTTTTTGCTCGCCCTTCACTTTGATTCCCGTTAACACCGGGCCTTTCACTTCACTGACCAAGTCGGATATCAGCTTATCTAATGTGATGGACACAGTTGGTGCCCAAGCTTTTTCCGATGTTTCGAGGGAATTGAACATTTTAGTGGCTGGTAATTTTTCCAACGACGCTAAGATCTTCAATACATTTTCGGCGCTTGTCTCCTTCGCTACAACAAGATAAAAATCCGATCGAAGTTCCTGGTCTCTCGATAGAAAATCCAAAGTTTTGCTGATTCCTTCCTTTGCCAATTCTTCACCGATGACGGCTATCCGAAGATGAGAAAAATAGATCTTTCGAGGGGCAACCGCATTCATTCTTCTAATCGCCTCTAACACAGTATTTCCGGTCTCTTGATACATCACGACCGGTGTACGTCCACTGGTGCCTTTTCTTGTAGCTACTTCTCCTGGATCAGCCACTTGAACGGAGATCCGATATTGCTCCCCGGATTTATCGATCCCTATACCTACCGCGATCGCGAGATCGTTCAATTCCCGGCGGCTCCAACAACCCAGAAATGAAAGTAAGTAAAAGGATGAAATGGAACAACAGAACCCACTTTCTGTCCATAAGTCAAACTCCTTTCCGTTCCTTCTATATTTATTTTCGCGGCTCGGGTTTCGGGGTCAGAGGATTTTGCTCTCGAATCACGTTTTTCTGGCTGATCAAACGGGGACGGGAAAACATTCCCCAATGAGGCAAACGAAAAATCGTATCCTTTTGATCAGCAAGGATAAAGGGAGCAAAAGGAGTCATATAGGGAACGCCGAAAGAACGATCGCAATTAAGCCGACGATAGTACCAAATAACCCAAAGGAAGCGGCCATCCCCATCAAGAGAAAACGCAAAATTCTTACGGAAATCGACATATTAAAAGATGGAAAAACGAAACTCGAAATCGCCGTGATGGATTTGATAAATCCCATGTTTGCACCCCTCTTCTGTTATTTTTTCATATTTATTATTCATCCTGATGAATGGTTTATTTGCATATTTTTTGTGTTGTTTGTTCTTTTATCCATTGTTGTACCTTAAATAATCGAAAATCGAAAGCCATATGAAAAAATCCAGTCAATCGATATTGAGAAAAGTGTTTTTTTGTGATTTTTTCTAGAGCTTCTTCATAAGAAGTAAAGCCGAGCTTTTGAAAAAGAAACCAATCCAACGTCTGTTTTACATTCTCTGGATTCTTCCAATAATTCATCGGAACATTCAACAATTCCCACGGTTGAAAGTGACCGGGATACACTGCTTCGATGACTTGAAAAGGAGAATCCCCAAATAACTTAAAGATACCAAGAAGTCGATGTTTTTTTAAACTTAGACGGAACATTTGGCACGATTAACCATTAAGCCATCTTTCCTCCAGATTGGCTAGGAATTTTTTGGGATCTTTTTTAAAACGTAGATGCTTTACATGCTCCAGTGTTCGATTCTTCCACTGTTGTTTAACCATTTTATACGTTTCATAGTTTATGGAGGTGATGCGGAGTTGAATGTTTTCATCCTTGATGGCGTCTGCGGTCAATACAACATTCTCTCCGTGTCTCATAATGTAGCGATTCCAGCTCCGTAATCCGGTTATTCTACGATGATCCCTTTTAATCTCCCGAAAAAATAACTCTAAGTCATTATTCGTTCTTGGGATCAGAGGATGATCGTAGCACGTGAACAGTCCTTTCCAGAATCCTTTGCAGTAATTCATTAGATTGTCTACAAAAGGCTGATCCTGTTCTTTGTTAAGTTTCTTTTTGGTCTCATTCAGATATTGGTTTAATCGCTTTTCTACACTTTTTCCTGTCTTATTTTTCGCTGGCGCTAAAATGAGGGCGATTTGAATGATCCGATTATGCCATCTTGCTACCGCTTCGTAATCTTTGGAATAGCTCGTTACTTTACTGACTATTCTGAACAAGTTTTCAAGTAGAGGAGAGCCCCTTTTTTACCAGACATGTTTCTAGAGAGTCTTGAATCTCTTTCGTTCTCTCGTATACCTTCATGCCCGGTAAATCTAATGGAGCCTTCCCATCCTCCAATAAAACAGATCGAATGGCGGCTGCATAATCTAAGGCCACTTCGGCCTCTAAAGTGTCTGATGTGTTTGCTTTTTTCTCTACTGCACGTATTCCACGAAGATCCTTCTTTATGGAAGTCTTGAGTTTACGATCCTTATCTACCACAGGTTTTGCAATGTCCTTGAGATAATGATACTGGCAGTATTGATAAGGGAGGTTTGGCCTTAACTCCTCAATCGCCTTACGAATAGAAAGTTGCCCATCACTAACAAAACCAAGGATCGGAAACCCCAAGTCTAAAACAGGTCGGATAAATTCTTTTAATTCAGCGGTGGAACTACTTTTCACGTTCTTTGCAGCGACAACGGTTCCGCTTAACACTTCACGAATGACATAAAGAGTTTCATTTCCCTTTTCCGGTTGAACCCCATCGATCGATAAAACAATGCCTTTATGATCTTCGACTACTTGTCGTAATACCTGTTTGACATGGTCATCTAGACTAGCACGGAGGAGCAAAGAATAGCGTTCATAAAGCTTTTGAACGTTCCGCTCGGATGTCTTAACCCTCGTTGAAGAAGCTCTGCGGCAATTTCACCACGATGTTTGTGCTCTTTAAAACGCAACTGACCAATAAAAGCCAAAACATCCATTCCAAAGGTGACATATTTCATACTGTAACTTTCTGCTTCCGCTGAACGATAAACGGTAAAAAAAATGAAGTCCATCATGAAACTATGCGGTAAGCTTGCTCGCGTCTTAGTAGGAATGGCACGTAGTGGATTAGAGTACACCCCTGAAAAAGTATTAACGACTATACCAGTAGCAGCTTAATTTTAAGAGCATTGTACGAAAGTTGGCTTATTCGTAGGATTTCAACAAACAAAGCACGGAGTACCGGATGTACTTCACAAAAGGGCACCGACCCGTTCCGTTAGCAAAACCGGCCTCCACCCCTTGGATAGGCGTAACGAAGGAATGAAAGGGCTATGACCCGTTGAGACATGGGAGGGAAAGCCTCTAAGGTCTGCGTGGAAAATGCGTGCATGATAATGGTAGTATATGGGATTTTGTTTAGATCCCCTATTTCCTCATGCCCTCATTTAACTAAACTGGCCATGCCTCTTCCCCCTTCATCCATTATTCTTATTCCGAGTGAAAGAAATCCTACGAATGAGCGAGCTTTCGTGAGATAAATGAATTAAACTGAGGGAGTTTAAAAACAATCCACCTTCTCCATGCAGGTAAAATGCAATAATGAGAATAATTAAGATGACTATAAAGGCTATTTTTTGCCCAATTGGTTTTGGGAACATAGTTTCACCTCAACATGATATTAAACTTAAAAGAGAATAGGAACGTGTCTATGTCCCGAAGCTAACGATTCCCGTTAGTCCATGCAGCGCAAAACCAGCGCTGCACCACAGAGAATGAAAATATACAGAACTGTCCATACTGGTTCTTAATCCAGTCCATCCAATCCATAGATCAATGAATTGAGGCTCTCTCCATTTTTTTTTAAACGAATGAGACGGGTCCTCTTTGGTGTTGTCTTTTTTCGGAGTTTAGAGAAGTTTATTTTCATGGTTAAAATCGACTGCCAATTAAGCGGATGATAGATAAGTATAAATCTCTGTTAACATTAATATCGAATCTTTTGTTAAATCTGATGTGTGAGTTTATCTAAAGCCGAATATAATGATATCAGTTTCTTGCGGATATGGTATCTCTCTTTTCTTAAACGAGATAAATAGAAACGTTCTTCCAGTTTTTCTATTCGAACTTCTAGTTTCTGAATCATTGGTTCCACATCATAAATGTCATAAAATTCTTCTTTTCTCTCCTCCTCATGGATAATCATTTCCTCAGCCCATTGATTTTCATCAAACCACATAAGATCATCTCCTCTTAAATTTATGTATTCGTAAATACTTCGTAAGAGGAAGATGTTCTACACACACTTTTATAAATTTTCTTCGACCAGATAATTCGCAAATTTTCACCGTTCACTTATTTGTAAAGGTATACCTTTTTAACACGCTAAAAAACGCTAGATTTGCTGTTTGTAAAGGTATAAAATTTAATTAATAAATATTTGTAAAATAAATACCACCTTTACAAATAAAACGGAGTAGTTCAGTTCCATAGTGAATATGAGGTAAGTCCGAGATAAGTCCAAAAACGGCTATAGAGATGGATTTTTTCGGAAAATATAAATTGGACTACTTCAAATGAAAATAATGTTTTAGACTAAGCCCCGATAAACAACAAAGTGGCAATCCAGAACGATGAAAATAACGTCTGGATTGCCACTTTTTATTGAACTATCTCCTGTAAACAAAAAAAGAGAAGTAAGCGGTAGCTCTCCTTCCCTTCTTTATTTTTTAATCGCAATTAAAAACAACACTTTGCTTGAATTTAGGCATTCCTTCTGTTGAATTCGACCATGTAACCACCACTTCAAATTCTTCTGCACTTACTGGTAATGCAAAATTGTTAATAATCATGCCTTCTACTTTATGTTTAACCTCTGTCGGTTCCCCATTACAGACTATACAAGACATTAAAGACATTATTTCTGGACTGTTAAGTGATTTAATATACACCTAGAAGGAAAATCGATAAGCCGTATCCCTAATATTTTTGACCGATAGACTATAAGCTTCAGCATCTTCAGGGTTTGGCGGAGGAACTTTATCACTTGGCTTATTAATCTCTACCAACCATTTCTTTGAAGTTTCCGTTGTTGGTAATTCTTCAAAAAAAGGCTCATTATCAGCCCCAGCTATACCAGTAATCATCATTATTATCAAATCCACCGAAAAAAACTACTTTGAAATTACCTTTTCCCTTCACCTCCTATTCTCCGTAGATTTCCCTTTATTCAAAAACAAATATAACAAATGTCTCCAATCAGGTTTGTATAATTAACCTCCCCTTTGCTTCAACAAAATGAAAGAAGACTGCCTTAGCAGCCTTCCTGAATAATAAACTTCCGTTAGCCATCCATGTAGTGCAAAACCATCGCTGCACCACAGAGAATCCTCCCCTCAAATCCTAAATAATCCAGTTACTATGAAACGATATCCTTCTGATTCTTTCCTCCTTTCTCAAGACCCTTTAATCCACTAATCAAAAACAATACAGCGTTTGACCAAAAGATCGGAAAAAAACCTAATAGAGAACCGATGGAACCGAACAAAATGGGAACTAGAAGCTGTACGACTTTATTCACTGTAAGCCTTATGCCAAGCACTTCCCCTGTCCTTCCCTTAGGTGAATAGTTATAAGCCAATACAATGGATAAAGGCTGACCACACCCCAGAGCTAATCCTAGTATGAAAGATATCAGTGCTAATGAGATAAAATCATGGAACCAAGGAATAAGGAAAAATGGGACTGCCGATAAAAATAAGCACCCTGTCAGGATGGCTTCTTCATGGAATTTTCGGATTAGCCAGGGCAAAAATAAACGAACAATAAAATAGGCTGATGCATTGATACTAAGAAGGATACCGATTGTGGAAGCTGAGAAACCGATATGCTCAGCAAAAATAGGAAAATAAAATTCATACATGCCAATCCCTGTGAGCAGTACGCCACTCATCATATACATTTTTCTTAAAGCAGGCGAAGTTATAAGATCCATCAGACGCTCTTTGGAGTCCTCTTCTTTTATCGCGGTGCCTGGAAAGGGGAACCCATGCCAAACGATCAATATTCCGGGAACGGCAGCCATGATAGATAAGCCTAAATAAGTCGTTGCATAATTCAAATGGTCAATAGAAAAACCTGTTATAGCCGGACCTAGCAAACTAGCCAAAGAAATGCTTAAACTATTGGTAGAAAAGTTACGTGAGCGCGTTTCTAAACTACTTAAAGAACCTACTAGATTTTGTAGGGGGACAAGAACGAATATATATGCAAGCCCAAATAACAACTGAGATAGGTACAAGATAAAGAGTTTATCTGTGAATAAATAAGGCAATAAAAGAGCTAAACCTACACCTAGGGATCCAAAAACCAAAGGGATTCGATATCCTAACCTGTCAGACACTTTTCCCGCATAGATGGCAAGAATCATTGGAAACAACGCAGCTGATGCTATGATAAAACCCAATTGCACAGGGTTTGCTTGAAGTTGGATCGCATATAAAGTAGTGATCATGGTATTTCCACGCGCACTGAGATGAAAGAATAAAAAAAGTAGAATAATAAAATAAATCATATTTCGTGTTCCCTTTCTTGCAGGATGAAAAACAGCGCGTTCCTTTAATAACGGTCAAGTATAAATCTTAATACTCGCACCATTTAAGAACGCGCACCTAAAAGCCCTTAATCGAACGGGCACTCCACCCCATATCTCTTTCCAACTTCTACAAGCTCATCCACCACTTTAACGGATAGTGGAATCCCCGTAGTCTGTCTCTCTTTTGTCCTTTCGAATTCAATCTCTCCAGGTAGATAAATTTTCTCAAACCCTTCTGCAAGCGGAATACTCCGTATCTCTGCGATCATTTGATCGATACGTTTCTTAAACTCTTCCAATTCTTCAAATATATCTGCCCTCATGACAAAGAAAAATTGCCCTATATTTTGTTTTCGATCCAAATCCTTATTTAGACTAGCGATATAGGGACCAAACGCAGCGCCAGTTAATAAACCCGATAACACTTCCACAAGAAAGGCAAGGCCATAACCTTTGGCTCCCCCAACAGGAAGTACCAATCCGTCAGCGGCTTCCAAAGGATCAGTTGTCGGATGGCCTTCTTTTGATATGGCCCACCCTAATGGGATGGATTGATTATTTTTGCGCGCTAATGTAATTTTGCCACGTGCGACGACACTCGTAGCCATATCAAATATAATATCCTGTTCTTCCCCTGCAGGCACTCCATACGCGAAAGGATTGGTGCCAAAATAACCGACCTTTCCGCCCCAAGGTGCCATACTTGAAGGGGCATTGGTTGTTGCAATGGCTATACAATTATGCCTTGCCGCATACATGGTGTAGTCAGCCAGCATCCCACAATGGGTCGAATTTTTAATCCCTACTGCAGCTATGCCTGTCTTTTTCGCCTTACCGCGATTTTTATTCCTTCTGTGGCCAGAATGATACCTAGACCATTTCCTCCATCAATCAGCATGCTCGATGGCGTTTCCCTTACTGCAATGGGCTGGTTTTGTTTACTTGTTACACCGCAATCTAGCCGTTTAGTATAGATATCTACCCTGCTCACCCCATGAGAATCAATACCACGAAGATTCGCCAGGACAAGATGCCTGGCCACGGTGGAAGATTGATCCCCATCTAAACCTGCCGCTTGAAACACACGGTTCACAAACGATTCTAGAACTTCTTTGGTTACTTTTACCACTTTTCCGGACATTCTGCTTCATCCCTTTCAGTTTTACTCTTTCATAAATATTGGTAAAGACTTGCCTAAACGGTTAGACCAGTTCCACTTTTAATCCATGCTTTTGAAAAATATTCACCATTTGAACTTTAGCTTCTTCTTCATCTGGTCCATGAATTTCCAGTTGATATCGATCAGAAGTGACAAGAGTTACACTTAAACCAATGATGCTTTTTACGTCCAAATTTCTGTTATTTATACGAAGAACAATACTAGATTGAAATTGGTTGGCTGTTTGGTTGATTTCGATAATCGCCGTCGTCGTAATGATACTCATATATTCCCTCCCCTATTATTGCCACCCTAAAAGATCGCGAATATCTAGTAAACTCTTTTCTATTTCTTGTAATTGCTTTTTGTATTCTTCACTGTCTTTGTACTCAACTTGAAGACCAGATTCAGCCTGTTTTGCAACTTGCTCCTGATTCTTGATGGCTTTTTCAAAGGCGGTGCTGAGAATGTTAAGCTTTTCGGCGTCAAGTCCTTTCGGTGCGGCAAACCCTCGTGCAGCAAAAGAGGTAACGCCCTCATACCCGCTTTCTTTTAAAGTCGGAACGTCTGGAAGCATGGGTGACTTTTCTTCCGACATCACGGCTAAAACTTTTAGTTCTCCATCTTTATACAAGTTGATGACATCCACCACATTGGCAAATAAGACATCCACGTGGCCTCCTAATGCCATCGTCACTTCTTCGGCAGACCCACTGGTATGAACAGGGATAAACTTGGTGCCAAAAGCTTTATTAAGTTTTAGTGCCGCAATATGATCATCGCTTCCAGGTCCGGTTGTTGTCATTTTTAATTCATTGGTTTTTGCATATTCTAATAGTTCTTGGATCGTTTTAAACCGTGTTTCATCTTTTCGGATGGAAATGGTTCCGGGATCTGTAACATGGCTAGCAATCATTGTAAAACTATCCAGGGTTTCCTGCCTCTTTAATTTTGGATCCAAATAACCGGTCATCAGGTTTGGTGTACCGAGATAGCCGATCGTATAGCCATCTGGTTTAGACTGGACCAATTCTTGCCAACCAACCCAACCGCCTGCTCCAGGCTTGTTCTCGACCACAACAGGGACGCCCAATTCTTTTTCCAAATAAGGCGTTAAAATCCGTGCCCCTGTATCCATTCCGCCCCCGGCTGCAAAAGATACAATTAATTTAATCGGTTTGTCCGGGTATTTTTCACCAACAGCTGCTGTCTTTTCAGTGTCCTTTGCAGCAGCATCCTTTGCAGGCGCGTTGCTCCCGGCACCACATGCTGTTATGAATATAGAAAGGGCAAGCACTGAGATTAGGCTAGAAAATTTCTTCATTATATATCCTCCTTTACATAAACTGTTTTTCCACGATTAATGTGGCAGGAGGGAACATAGCGAATATTCCCTTTAATCGTGTCCCCTTCGGAATCACCATACTGAATTTCCGAATGATCAGGCTCTAATAGAAGAAGACGGTCGGTATAATCGAATTTTAAGCCCATAAACTCGCTTGTGGTTTGTAGAACGGATGAAAATACCTCATCTCTTGAAAGTCCTCCAGCTACAAAACGGGATACGATATAACTCATATCACCGACAGGCGGTTTCTGCCATGTATTTCTTACGATGTCCGAGCTGATGAAATGAGGTTTAATGCCTTCTGATATGGCTTGCTGAAACACCTTCCAGGCAAAGTGCTTGCTACCTTGTCCCACATCTAACAATAAGCCTCGTTCAACGGCTGTTTTAAAAGTTGCAGATACTTTCCCGTTAGCATCAAGAACATGCCCCCTTTTGCCATGATAAGGGTGGGTCAGGATATCTCCTGGACGCAAAATCTCCACTACTTCCTCAATGGTTAGTAAAGAATCTGTAAGATGGACCATCATTTTCAAGCCACTCTTCTCTGCTGCTGTACGAGCAACCTCAAGCAACCCACGGTCCGTATGAGCATCTACTTGACCTAACCTTACTTTATAACCGTAAAGCCTATCCCCTGCTATAGAAGCTGTTTGCAAAAGAAGTTCCATCGAAATGTTTTCCGGCTTCGTCGGGTTGGGATTCGGATGAATCGTCAGCCCCTCTGGGAGTACAGATAGCCATGAGCGAATTTCCAAAGGGCTATTTTGCCATAATCGATCTGCGTTGGCCCATCCATCATATCCAAATGTTCCAGCATCCACACAAGCCATAACTCCTGAAGATAGATATTCTATATCGGTTACGGCAACTGAAGCTCCAGGTGCCCACACATGGCAGTGAAAATCTATCAGTCCGGGGATTAATAAAGAGTCTTCCGAAAGCTGGATGGTCCGATCCTCTTCGTTCAGGACAGTTATATCTAGGCTTTCATTATGAACAAAACGATTTTTTTCCCAACGCAATCCGCCAATAAATTGCCAATTTCCCATTCCTCTTCACCTCAATAGTTTCTTAGTTTAGTTCACTTTTTTATTGACATCTTTTGATAGAAAGGGCTCTTCCCATCTATCATGAGAGCATGATCGGCTGCAAACATGTCAGCATAATGTAAAATATACGCTTCATTCGATGAGCCATGAAAAGGGCTGTTCGTGGAATGGGTTGCCACAATACTTATAACTTTTTCAGAAAAACCCATTTCCTTTAAGAGCAAAGCCCCCAAAACTCCATGCTGGATTTGACTTGCCAAGTCCGTCTTTTCAATCCTGTCTTCCCTGGTAGCAAGCAAGAGGGGTTTGTCTATATCATGAAGAATAAAAACCTGCAACAAAGTCTCCCAATCAATCGATACATCCCATCGTTTTATGGCTTGTTCAGCTAACATCGTCCCAAAATGAACCACATCATTAACATGGTCAGTTAGCTTATAAAAAGAGAAAGTGAAGCCTGGAATCTGCTCCAGGCTAGAAAAGCTGCTGCTTTTCCACGAACTGATCCACGCGGTGATCATTTTCTCCTGCGAATCGTAAGACATGCGCTCAAGGCCGGTTAACCAGTTTCTAACCTGATTGCGTTCTTCACTTGAACCGGTCTGAATTGTGTAAAAAGCCATCTCTTTACCTCCATAGACACTTACAATTATTCTTTAATCAAACTTACCAACCCAATAGCCCCTTTAATCCGTTCATGATCGCTTCTTCTTTCTTTAAGGTCTCTACGAGGGCTTCTCCTTTTGTACCATCAATATTTAACCCCATATCGCTCATCTTTTTTACATGCTCGGGGTTATTCATTGCTTTATCGAACGCATCTTGAAGCTTGGCTGTAATTTGTGGATCCATTCCTTTTGGACCTGCAATCGCCCTAAGGGAATGATATTCAATAGACGAACCATTGCTTTCTTTTAATGTCGGTACGTCTGGCAACTGAGGTACTCGCTCGGGTGTCAAAACTGCAAGGATCTTTAATTCACCTGCTTCTTTTTGTTCTAAAACTTCCCCAACCTTTGCAAATAATATATCCACATGCCCTCCTAGAACACTTGTCATCGATTCCGAGGAGCCACTGAATTGTACCGATCTTAACTTTGTCCCCAATTGCTCATTCATTTGCAGAGCAGCAATATGATTTTCAGTCCCAACCCCATTGCTGTTTACAGAGACCTCATTTTTCTTTGCATATTCAATTAACTCATTTACATTCGAGAAACGGTTATCATTTGCGCGTACAGCAATGACACCCGCGTCAACAACATGATTGATAATAAAATGAAAGCTATCCAAATTCTCTTTTCTTTGCGCAGATGGGTTCAAGTAACCGGCAAAGACAGCAGGTGCATTTACATAACCGATCGTGTAACCATCCGGTGTTGCACTGAGCATTTCTGCCCAGCCCACCCAACCTCCACCGCCAGGCTTATTTTCAACCACTACCGGAACTCCTAACTCCTTTTCTAAATATGGCGTTAACTGACGGGCTCCCAAGTCCGTACCTCCGCCTGCCGCATAAGAAACAATTAATTTGATAGGCTTATTAGGGTAAGCACTTTCAACAGAAGACTTTTCGTTGGTATTTACCTCTGGATTGGAACTAACGTCTTTCTGTGAAGAACATCCGATCATAGCCGAGAAAATGAGGGCTAATATACTTATTGAAAAGATTTTTCTCATAAATTCCTCCACTTAGATTACATTTCCACATCTTCTGTAACTAATCGTTTATTCCTTAAAGAAGCTACGATGCTGAAGATAATGGCCGTAATAGCAATTGCAAGGATCGTACCGGAGATTGGACGAGTGAAAAAGCCAAAGAAGTCCCCTTGAAACATAGTTAATGACTGCAGCAACGTTTTCTCTAAAAGAACGCCCAATACATAAGTCAAGATAATTGGGGCAAGAGGAAATTCTGCTTTTTTAAGGAAATAGCCAATAATCCCAAACACTAACATGGCACCTACATCAAACAAACTGTTTTTCAAGCTATACGTCCCAACGATGGTGATCATAAGAATGATCGGGAAAAGAATTCGGTAAGGGACCATCGTAAGTCTTGCCCAAAGGTTGGCCATAGGTAAGTTCATAATTAATAGCATGGCATTCCCGATGAACATACTAGCGATAATTCCCCAAACAAAATCAGGATTCTTCTCGAAAAGTTGCGGACCAGGCGTCAGCCCATGCATAATAAAGGCCCCTAACAATACGGCAATCGCTGGAGAACTGGGAATCCCTAGGGTAAACAAGGGAATCAATGCCCCGCCACAATAAGAATTGTTGGCCGTTTCTGGACCTGCAACCCCTTCTACTGCTCCTTTTCCAAAACGGGAAGGATCTTTTGCCAGCTTTTTCTCCATAGAATAACTTAGAATGGTCGGAATGACCGAGTTGGTTCCAGGAATTAAACCGATGACAAAGCCTAATATACTTCCGCGACCTATCGACATCATCGTTGGCTTCCATTCTTCACGGTTGGGCAGGAGTCCCGTTACCATCGGTGGTTTTTCTGCATTTGCGCGCATGCTTGCTTCCGCGTTGAGGAACAGTTCAGATAGACCAAATAGTCCCATGGCAATGGAGATGAAATCGAAGCCGTTCATTAAATGAATTTCACCAAATGCAAATCGGATGATGCCTGAACTCGGGTCTTGCCCGACAAATGCCAAAGACAATCCGAAGAGGGCCCCAAGAATCCCTTTGAGTAGAGATTTTCCCATTAACCCAAGGAGTAGCGCTAATCCTAAAGACACCAAAGCAAAAAATTCTGGAGGCCCAAATTTCAATGCCTGTTTTGCTACAAGGGGTCCAATTAATACCAAACCAATAATGGAAACAATCCCACCAATAAAGGAACCGATTCCTGCACTACCTAGTGCTACCCCTGCTCTTCCTTGCTTTGCCAATGGGTGCCCATCTAAACAAGTAATCAGCGATGCTGCCTCCCCTGGGGTATTAATCAGTACAGAGGTAATGGTTCCCCCATACATCGATCCGTAATAAATCCCAGACAACATGATAATGGCAGACACAGGTTCTAGCGCAAAGGTTAGAGGAAGCAGAAGGGCAGTTCCCGCTGTCGGTCCGAGCCCTGGCAGCACACCAATCAGCATTCCAAAGGTTACGCCCATAAGGCAATAAAGCAAATTCGTCCACGTAAGCGCTGTTTCAAATCCCGATAATAAATATCCTAATGATTCCATACCACTTGTTCCTCCTACCAACCAAATTCATTTACAGGTAATGGAACCTGTAGCAACACACCAAATACGCCAAAGATAATAACGGCTACCGAGATGGATAGTCCCAAGGCCCAAGGCCATTTATGCCCTCGCAAAAATAAGATAAACAATGTAATGGAACTGCCAATGAGGAAGCCAGCAAACGGAACGATAATCATAAACAGAATGAGCGAGCCCATACACGTTATGACGTTGATGAATCCCTCCCCTTTTGGTAACGCTTGTGAAAACAGAATGACATCTTTCTTAATCGTTATGACAAGGTATATAAGAGCTAATACAATGATCAAACCGCCTGTCCAGAGAGGCAACAGCCCTGGACCTGGGCCATAGTCGCTATAGTACTCCATGGATAGGGATTCGGAGAGGATAATGCCGCCGATCAGCAGAAAGAACAAACTAATGTAGACCCCTAGATTTTTCAATCCAACTCACATCCTTTATAAAAATATCTATAATAGAAGCTAGGCTGTAGACTTCTCTAGCTCCTTCACTACAGCCTAGTTCATGTTTCTACCAGCCTAACAAACTCTTAAGCTCGATCACGGACGCCTCTTCCTTACTCAGCATTTCTTTGAAGTCTGCGCCTTTGGTGCTATCGATATTAAGTCCCAAATCACTCATTTTCTTCTCATGTTCAGCATTCTTCATCGCCTTTTCAAAGGCATCTTGGAGCTTAGCTACGATTTGCGGATCTACTCCTTTAGGAGCGGCTATCCCTCGAATCGAATAGTTTTCAATATCTGCCCCGACTGCCTCTTTTATAGTAGGGACATCTGGCAATTGTGGAACGCGCTCTGCCATCATGACTCCTAGTACCTTTAATTGGCCATCTTTCATCGGCTCCACTACTTCTCCTACCTTGGCAATCAATACATCTACATGTCCGCCCAGCACACCGGTTAGGGCTTCAGATGTTCCGGAGAATTGAACCGCTCTGAATTTGGTTCCCAGTTCTTTGTTCATTTGAAGGGAAGCGATATGGTTTCCAGAAGCTACTCCGTTGCTACTTGCAGATAATTCGTTAGTCTTAGCGAATTCTATCAATCCTTTCAAATCGCTAAAGCGTTTTTCATCCGCACGGACAGCAATAACTCCCGCATCTTTAACATGATTGATAATGAATTCAAAACTATCCAGGTTTTCTGTCCTTTTGGCTGTGGGATTGACATAGCCTGTGATTAAGCCAGGCGTATTGACGTAACCAATCGTGTAGCCATCCGGTTTGGCGCCAAGCATTTCCGAATAACCGACCCAACCGCCTGCACCCGGTTTATTTTCTACCACCACAGGCACTCCTAATTCCTTCTCTACATGAGGGGCTAACAAGCGTGCCCCCATATCTGTTCCTCCACCCGCGGCAAAAGAGACAACTAACTTGATGGGCTTATTCGGATAATCTGATTTCTCTGTATTCGCCTGCTCACCAGTTGACTCTGCAGGCTTTGTAGCCTCAGATGAATTTGTTTGTTGAGTGGAACACCCGACAACCGTTCCAAGGGATAATGCAATAGCCAGTACAGAAGTAAGAAGTTTTTTCATAGACATCGCTCCCTATTTATAAAATGTTTTCATTTAAGCTTCTTTCATTGAAGCTATAACGTCTAACCAACGCTCTGGGGTCATTCCCTTGAAACTTTTCCTTCAGATTGCACTCAGCTAGTAGCCGAAGTTTGTCTCGAGCCGCCTTCGACATGAGAGAATTGATTTTCGATGATTCCAGCATATCAATCGATCCTTCTAATTCGATAGATCTTCGGAGCGCATGGATGGAAGTGCCTGTGACCAAACGGTTCATCGTCTGTTCAAAACTCCTGCCATTCATGGTCTCGCTAATCGAACCAATCACCAGTTCGTCCACGTTAAATTCATGGGCAGCCTCTAACAGTTCAATAAATAAGGCCGCAACCCCTTTCATGTAGATGCTGCGAATGAGCTTCACCGCTGAAGCATCTCCTGGGTTATCGCTCACCTTACTGATCTCCATCCCGTAAGGCGACAACGTGGTCATCAAGGCATCTGTTCCATCCCCGCTCGCAAGGATTGGCACCTTATGCTTATACACCGGCAGCGGTCCCATCATGGCGGCATCCACAAAGCTGACCCCTTTTTCTTGAATATTCTTCTGAATCTTTCTCTTTACATCAGGGGCGGAGGCGGATACATCCACGTAAATACTATCTTTTTTCAAAAAAGGCTTTAAAGACTCGCTTACTTCAAGTGCTTTGTTGGCAGGCACGGCTACGAATAAGATGTTGACTTGCCCTAACACCTCTTCAGGTGTCGTCAGTAGTTCCACTTGCGCTAGACGAGCTCGTTGTTGAACCAATGACCCGAAGGTCGGATGGTTCCATACCGGATCGAAGGCGAGGATATGTTCCATACCTTCTCCTTTCAATCCGGTAGATAATTCAAAAGCAGCTTCTCCAAACCCAATAAACCCCAACTTCATCTCTATTGATCCTCCCAACTAAAATCCAAAGCTAGCCATTTTCTCTCGTAACCATGAGGGTTGGATGGTTCCGCTCGCCACTCCTTGCTTGCGTTTCTCCCCAAAGTCCGCAATGGCATCCATGCGCTGTTGTTCATACTCTAATTTTTTTTCTGCTTTCTCTATCGCTTCTTCGATTTTTTCTCTTGGAACGACAATGACACCGT
>NZ_JBEGDL010000021.1:0-84644 GCF_040813775.1 Ammoniphilus soli | reverse complement strand
TTCCTTTTCCAGCAATGCTTGCTGGAACTCCTGGATCCGCTTTTGAAGACTCGAGTTTTCCTCCATTTTCACGTCTAAAGCTAACTGGGATTCCGACGCATTTGCCTTTAGAGCTGCTATCGCTTCTTCCTTTTCCAGCAATGCTTGCTGGAACTCCTGGATCCGCTTTTGAAGACTCGAGATTTCCTCTGCTTTCACGTCTAAAGCTGTCTGGGATACCGAAGCCTTAACCTCGAGGGTTGCCATTGCTTCTTCCTTTTCCTTCAAAACCTGCCGGAACTCCTGAATTCGTTCTTCAAGACTCGAGATTTCCTCTGTTTTCACGTCTAAAGCTGCCTGGGATTCCGACGCATTTACCTTCAGGGTCGCTATCGCTTCTTCCTTTTCCGCCAATACCTGCTGGAACTCCTGAATTCGTTCTTTAAGACTTGAGATTTCCTCTTCCCGCTGAATTAAAACTTCCCGGTTATGTGTAATTTCTTCTTGCTGCTGAGCCAAAACTTTTTTTAATTCCAGTTCCTGGGCCCCTAAGCTTGTCAGCGCTTCTTTCTTTTCAGACAACGTCTGTTGAAATTTCTGGATCCGCTGCTGGAGACTCGAATTTTCCTCCTCCCTGTGGACTAAAGCCCTCTGTAAGCTGTAATTTTTCTCCTGAAGCTGAACCGAGATTTCTTGGGACTGCGATTCCTTCTTCCTCAGGTTTACTATCGCTTCTTCCTTTTTACTCAAAGTTTCCCGATACTCTGCTTCCCTCTCTTCAAAATCCTTAAGCAGCTTATTTTTTTCAGCTATTTCCTTAATTAAATTAGATTCCTTCTTCCGACAGTTCGCAACTGCTTGGTTTAACTGTGACAATGATACTTGGAGCTTTACTTCTAGTTCTAAATAATCCGATAATTTCTTATTGACTTTTTCGAATTCTTTCTTAAGTTTGGATTCATTTTCCTGCTGCCGCGCGATCGTTTCATTCTTATGTTCTAGGGCCTGGGTATACTCTATCTCCTTTTCCTTGTATTGTTCAACCTTTCGCTTAAGGAGTTTGATCTTGTCTTCGGGGGATCTGTGAAGATTCCCTTTCTTTTCCGCCATTTTGTCAATCCTCCCAAATTATCTCTTATCCTATCCATATAAAAAAACAGACGGAATGGTGCTAAAAACTTAGGCAGTATTGTCAAATGGACATGTACATATATATACCTTTAGTTTAAATAAAAAGCTGTTGAGTTTTTCCCAACAGCTAGCGGTGATATTCTCTTTATTTGGATTATCTGGTGCCTGGGAAAATGGCAGGACATTGGGCAGGGAAGAGGTTCGACGGAAGGACCGGGCAGACATCTTCAATCGGAGTAACATCGCACTCCACTGGACCGCGAGGCTGACAGAATCTGGCCAAGACCTCCAGTTTCACTTCAGCTTCGACTTGAATTTCCTTACAGACATTTACGGTAAGGAAAATGCCTGGTTCCATAAAGGCACCTGCACCCATTTGCCGGAAAGATGCATTGCAGAGGACATCCAAAATGCGGCATTGGATATTCAATCCTCTCTGCCAGCATAATGCCACTTCCTCATCGAACTGAACAAAGACATTTTCGCTGCATATTACTTCATTGCCAGCATTTTCATCGATTAAGTCCACCCGTACGCAAACAGTGAACAGGAATGGAATGGCATTGAGAGTGACGATGCTTCCATCAGGAGCCGTACATCTGACCACGGTGGCTGCATCAACGTCGAAATCACAGCGGGCACCGGGACAAACGATTGGAGTCGGCGTAGGCTGAGGCTTGGGGAGCAAAGGAAAGACAGGAAGAAAATTATCAGGATTCGTGGAACATCTTGCTGTCAGCCGATGTCCGAGAGCTAATCTTTCTTCAATAATTGGTCTGCAAGCCTCGGAGAGTTGGATCTTGTTTTGGTAGCGATTCGTCAGGTAAACCCAGTCGTAAACTTTTTGCACACGGATGCACTCAGGCTGTAAAGCCTCGGGTGTTGGCGTAGGTAATATTTGAGCACCCTGGATCGGTTTAATGTCTTTCATTAAAGAATCCTTCCTTTCATTGGTTTGATTAAGTTACCTCTACATCCTATGGAGAGGGAAGTCTTCTTGACTAATGCAAATGCCTATCTGATCAAAAATGGGCTGCTGCCTATAAAATAATTTCTTCCACGTTCACTTTTATGTCCCGCCCACATAAACTAATACGAACTTTGCAGGCATAAAGGAGTGAGTCGAGTGCATGTCAACATTTATTTCAGGAATCAAGCCTTAAGCAGCATCCCATACCCCTCATTGCCGGCATTTCGCCTATATTGTGAAGAAATAGGATTGCAAACCCTATGGGATGATAAAGCGAGAGCGGTTCATCTGATTCCAGCTTTAGCGGGGAAACGAATTTTCTTTGTCCAAAGGATGCCGGAAGATGAAAATCCATTTGACCTGTTTTCAGAGCTGAAACTGTTCCTTTCCGATTCAGGAGTAGAGCTGCTAAAGCTTCATGAGAAACCAAATCCTCCTTATGCGGGAGATTTGTATATTCAGCTGGACATTTCGGTTGGAGCTTTTGATAAGCCTTATCTTACCCTTCGGCATCATCCGGAAGATGATCATCTTATCCATTGTTTAATCAAGGGATTACATCATTCAAAAATAGACTGCAAGGCTCAAAATGACCTTGAATCGGTTTTCCCCAAGCATTTTATTAGAATCGAATGCAAATTTCCGATACAAGGGGAGCATCAGAAGTCCTCTTATATGGAAGGAATGGGGATTGCTCTTACAGAGGGCATTCTGGGTTATTTCCAAAAAGATCTAAGGATTTCCCCCCTCTCCTTTTTACCTTATAGCATACTAAATCTATTCAAAACCGATAGCCTTCATCTGGTGCAAAAAGAAAAAAAGCAAGTCGAGCGAATCGAGCAACCGCATAATAAACCCTCTGTTCAACTGCTGCAGGCAGAATCCTTTTTTGACTACACCGTTCATGCGACTATGAAGGAAGATCGGCCATTTATGGTCATAGGAAAGTTTACCGTCAAGAATACAGGGAATGAAGTTCTCTCCAATCCGGTACTTTGTTTGCGTGCCACACCCGCCGCTGGGATGAAGCTGCAAGGACAGATGGTTCCCCCGAATATGGTTGAAAGGATGAGCGTTCAAAGTACCGGCGGATCAAAAGGATGGAGATATATGGAGGAAGATTGGCTTGAAAAGGGGCTCGATAAGGGAGAGTTTTGGATTTCACCGATACAATCGATGCAAATCCCTCCCCAGGGAAGCGAATCCCTCAATTTTCAGTTAACCATTCTCAGGCAAGAGCCAAGTCAAACGGTTAAATTAGAAGCTTTTGTTTACTTCCAGGAACATAATCTGCGATTTCCTGCCCAAAACCGGATTGCATTCTCTTTTTGACTATAAACAATTGCAGGGGCGGTCATTTCTGATTTGCCCCTCTCTTCGATATTGTGATGTACAACCCTTTCAACTGTCTATAAAGCGAAATACAAAAGCTGGATTTCGCTTTATCAAGCTTATGAATCCGATCATTGATATAAAACTGTTTTCAAATGCATTATAATAAAATCCTTTTCGTTTAAAATGGAATTGAAATCCCCTTTTGCTTCTCCCCATTTCTTTTTGTTATGCGATAAAAATTCAAAATTTTTTGCATGTCCAATTAACATGCATAAAAACGACATGGACTGCAAAAATAAAAAATGCTTCATTGAAGCATATCAGGGTAGCCAGACCACCTTTAGAGGAAGCTTTTTATGCGTTTAAGAAAGTTTGTACACTTCAGCGCTTAAGTGAACTTAAACTTTCTTAAACAGTAACAATAACCATGCCAGAACATGGTTATTGTCGATAAAAAATATCCATGACGTTCAATCCCAATCGATCTGCAATGCGCATGGCAACGTCGAGAGTAGGTTCCGTCTTTTCTCTTAAGATATTGGATAAAGTAGCAGAAGTGACTCCAATCTCTTTCGCAAAATCCCCTTTTTTGATTTGCCGCTTGCGCAGCAATTCTTCCAGCCTGTTTTTTATGGGGCTCTCTGAATATTTTTTTGAGAGACTTTTGACTCGATGGATCCGAATATATTCTGTTACTGCTCGCCGAGCAAGAATGTGTACATCTATGCCATGCTCATATTCTCTTGTCAAGTAATTAATAATCACTGCCATTTCTTCTAAAGCTTGATATTCCTCTTTGCTTAACACTACTTTAATTTCCTTAATCATCATCATCTCACCTAAAGGAGAATTGTAAAATGTATTTTATCGATCAAGAGGAAGCAGAAAAAGTTAGAAAAGAAGCAGAAGAGATCGAAAAACTAAAGGAAGGTCAATCTGCCTAATACTTAATTAAAGGTGATTTTCGTTCCTTCCAAGGACTCTTTAACATGCATTTTGCTGACATTCAAACGGACTTTCCCAACTTCCATTTCCGTCCCATCCATTAGCCTGTGTGCATTGACAGTGAAAATGATTTTATCGCCTTGATATTTCGATGGAATCCACACGAATGATATGTCTTTATGGGCTTCAAACCACTCATTCAGTATGTGTTGGAATGAACTCCAGTTGTAAATCAATGTTGTCACTCCTTTCCATGAGATACAAGTACACCCGCTTTATATTATGTATGATAAAGATAGTATTTTAAGACATAAAAAATAATCCTATTTTCATAGGAATTCCAATTGCCTCAAATTCTTTTCACCAGTTTATCTGTATATAATCCAATTAACTAGTGAAAAAAGGATGAGGCAAATGCATTTAACCCAAAAAGTGAAATTTGCTGCTTTGTATCTCAGGCGATCAAGACAGGATGTTAAACTTGAAGCACGCACTGGCGAAAATACATTGGAAGCCCAGCGAATGGCCATGAAAAAGTTTTTATCCGGGGCCTGCTTTCCTTACCATACTTTTGAAGAAATCGCATCAGGATCAAGTCTGGAAAAACGCAGGGAGATGCAACGAATCATTGAAGGGATAAAAAGAGAAAAATACGACGCTATTATTGTTAAAGATATATCGCGCCTGTCCCGCGGAAGCCAGCAAGACGCAGGTATTTTATATAAAATAATCGAGGATTACGAAATATTAATCATAACGCCTGCACGCGTTTATGATCCCAAAAACGAAAGCGACCTGCAGATGCTCCGCTTTGAATTCTTTTTTTATCATGAGGAATTTCAGGCGATCAAGAAACGCTTGACCTCGGGAAGACAACAGGCAGCAGAGCGGGGTTTTTATATTGGGGGGCCCATACCATACGGATGGAAAGTAGATCAAAAAACAAAAACACTTATTCCGGATGAAGAACAAAAGGAAATCATCAACTTGATGTATGATTTGTATCTTGAAGGGCGGTATGGGTTCCAAAAGATCGCTGATGAATTGAACCGGAGAAAAATTCCATCCCCTAAAGGGGTAAAATGGGCCAAAGCATCCGTAAAACGAATTTTGTCAAATGAAAGAAACATAGGATTGCAGGTATTCGGCAAACGAAAGATGAGAGGCGGAAAAGTGAAGTTCCAGCCGAAAGAACAGTGGACGATTGTGGAATCAAATGAACCATTGGTTAGTGAAGAAAGGTTTAATAGAGTCCAAGAGAGGCTGCAAGACAATAAAGTCAGCTACCTTACCGATACGCACAGGAGAGTCCACCCGCTTTCAAAACTCATCAAGTGTGGTGCCTGCGGAAGGGTGATGTATAAAAAGCATACCAAAAGCTATTACACCCGGAAATCGGATAGTGTAAAAACCAGTTATTCCTTCAACATTCTTCACTGCTGCAAGGGGTCCATCAAGTATGATAGGGTATTGCGGAAATTAACGGACATACTCGAAGCATATATAGATCTGGATCCAGAGTTTTTAGCGGAACGACTGGACTATCACGCCCACCACCAAGAAGAAACGAACCAAGTTCAAGATTTGATTATTCAATTGGAACGAAGAATGGAGAAAATAAGGCAGCATCGTCTTACCCTGTATGAGGAATATGCAGAAAAAAAATCAATTGATCAATTCGTATATGAAACAAAAAACAAACAGTATGTAGAACAAATTCAGGAATTAGAAAAAACGCTTAGGGAAACCGAAGCGCTAAAACATGAAAAGACAAATGATTTTCTAACTATTAATCCATCTGCGTTTAAGAAGAGCATAGCGAGTATTTTGGATACGTATGAGTCATTGGAGCCACATTTTCAAAACGAGCTTCTGCACTACGTTTTTAAAAGCATAGAACTGCACATTACCAGACGAACAGCAGGAAAGGAATCAGAATTCGAGTTAGACATCGTGTTCGATTTGAATGCATTTGGTTGAATCTTTAGTTAATTGTGTCAATTGTCCAGCCGTTTGACACAGCTATCGGTAACAGGCGAATGGCAAGAAAGCCTTACGGTGTATAATCCCGAAGGCTTTCCTCCATTTCCTTTAACTAATCAGAATTGCCTAAGCGACCCGATCTTCAAATTGAGGCTCGTCATCAATGGCCACCTTGTCTTCTCGTTGCTTGGCACCGAATCTAAAGAAGGCAAAAGTAACAACAGTTGTTCCTATTACCGCTCCAATATAAGAAACCGTCATGGAAAGATTGAAGCCGATCTTAGCATTCAGGATGTAGGTAATCACTGCCATGGTCATAAAGATGGCTGGAATGGTGGCGATCCAGTGATTTTTGCGGGCAATGTAGAGGTACATCGCTCCGACCCATAATCCAATAACCGCTGTAGATTGGTTCGCCCAAGAGAAATAACGCCATAATAGGTTAAAGTCAATCTTGGTCAAGGCAAAGGAAATCACGAACAATGGGATAGCAATCCACAAACGACTGCTCATTTTCTTTTGTGCAAAGTTAAAGTAGTCAGCAATAATCATTCGGGCACTGCGGAACGCGGTGTCGCCAGATGTAATCGGCAGAACGATAACCCCTAAGACAGCCAGGGTACCGCCGATGGCCCCTAACATCTTTGTTGCCACTTCACTCACGACTAAAGCTGGTCCTCCAGCTTTCAATACTTCATTCAACCCATTTCCATCACCAAACAAGCTCATCGCAGCAGCCGCCCAAATCATGGCGATAATTCCTTCCGCAATCATCATGCCATAGAAGATCCTTCTTCCTTGGCGCTCATTTTGGGTCGTGCGGGAAATGATCGGCGACTGGGTCGCATGGAATCCGGACAAGGCTCCGCAAGAGATCGTCAAGAATAATAGCGGGAAAATAGGAGCTTGATCTGGATGAAGATTGCTCAGATTCAATTCCGGAATCGGAGCTCCGGAGATAATTAATTTTCCACCGATACCAACCGCACTGATTAAGAGAAGTGCTCCGAAGAACGGATATAGCCGTCCGATGATTTTATCAATTGGCAGAAGCGTAGCTAAAATATAGTACACGAAAATACATCCGATAATGACCCCCATGCTGGCCCAGGTGGACGTCATGTTAAACAGCAAGCCTGCAGGCGAAGTTACGAATACTGTCCCTACCAGAATGAGCAGCAAAATCGCAAAAGCATTAACGACGTGCTTCATCGTTTTCCCCAAAAACTTCCCGGCTAACTCCGGAAGATGGGCCCCATGATTGCGAATGGAAATCATCCCGGTCAAGTAATCATGAACCGCACCAGCCAAAATGCAACCGAATACAATCCACAGGAAGGCTACCGGTCCGTAAAGCGCTCCCATAATCGGCCCAAAGATCGGCCCAACGCCGGCAATATTCAACAACTGTATCAAGGAATTGCGATGGACATCCATCGGCAGGTAATCCACTCCATCCTGCTTCGTAAATGCAGGGGTAAGACGGGCGGATTGAATGCCAAAGACCTTTTCCACGAACTTTCCGTATACAAAATATCCAATAATCAGTAAAATGATTCCGCTAACGAAAGTAATCATCTTTCTGCACGCTCCTCTCTTTTGTTTGGTTCCGCTTTCATTGCTTTCATTATACTGAGAAACGGAAACCAACGGAGGAAATCGTGCTCAACATGTCGTTATCCGCCAATGACATGTTGCCAAGCAAGGACAACATGTCATAATTCCAGGCGTTCGCGTAAGGCTTTGACATAATTGCGGCTGACCGGAAGCAAGGGCTTGCAGCCCTCCAGTTCCAGCTGATAGGCGCCGTTGAACCAGGGAGTCAGCTTTTTGACTCGCGCCAGATTCGCAAGAAAGCTTTTATGGATGCGAAAAAAAGAAAATTCTTGCAGCCGCTGCTCCAGATCCTTCATCGCCGTCTTGGTTTCGTACCCCTTCTCCGCCGTCCATACTACGGTATGGCGTTCTTCTCTTGAGATATAGAGGATCTCTTTCGGATCAAGGAAGTAAATTTCATTTTCCGTTTCAATGGCGAGTTTCCCTGAAGAGGAGACAGCTTCGGTTTCCGCTTCCTCTACAGGGGCCGGGCGCAGCGATTGACGGATTCGTTCGACGGTTTCAGCAATCTGATCCTCATCGAAGGGCTTAAGCAAGTAATCCAGCACCCGATAACGAAACGCTTGGACAGCAAAATCCGGAAAGGCTGTCGCAAAGACAATCAGGGGAACTTTCTTCATTTGCCCAATCACCTTCACCAAGTCCATGCCTGACATCTTAGGCATTTCGATATCCAGAAAAAGAACGTCGGGCTGTTTTTCCATCGTGAGGCGCAAGCCGCTTTCTCCCGATTCGGCCATACCGACTACTTCAATATCCGCATGCTGCTGCAGCAAAAATTGAAGCTCTTCCCTGCTGTACCTTTCATCATCCACGATCAAGACTCGTATGCTCACCTTCCGTCACCTCTCTTTGTTTGGCGATTTCAAAATAAATCAAAGTCCCGCTCCCTGGCTCGCTTTTCACCCGAAGTCCCGCTTCAGGCCCCAACATCATCTCCAGACGGCGGTTGACATTATATAATCCCATCCCCGTTCCGCTTTTCGACTCAAGAGGCTGGGCAAACAGCTGGCTCTGCCGTTCGCTTTCCATCCCTGCGCCATTATCCTCGATGCCGATCCATACGTTTTCCCCATGATCCTCGATGCGTATCCGGATTTGACACCCTTTTTCCATATCCCCAATGCCATGCTTGATGGCATTCTCCACAATCGGCTGTAGAGTAAGCGGAGGCAGCTGGACATGGAGAACCGCTTCATCCACCTCGTAGCGGACCTGGAGCTTGTCGACAAACCGCGCTTCCTCAATGGCTAGATACGAGCGGATTTGGGCCAGCTCGGTCTCCAGCGTCCCCCAGGTTAATGTCGTCCCCGTCAAGTTCTGGCGGAAAAAGTGCGAAAGGGAAACGAGAAGCTTCCGCGCTTTTCCCGGATCAGTCCGAATAAGGGATACAATCGTATTGATGGCATTAAAAAGGAAGTGCGGGCTAACCTGGGCTTGAAGGGCCTTAATCTCAGCCTCCCGCGCCAGCCGATGATGGCGCTCCCCTTCGGAAATCTCCAGCTGATAACTGAGCAAGGAAGAAATCCCTTTAATGAGCTCTAACACCAGATGTGAGATGTCCTTGGGATATCGAAAATAAAACTTCAGCGTTCCAATCGTTTCCCCCTTTTGCTTTAACGGGGCAATCACGGCCGCCCCCAACGGGCATCCCGGATGATGGCACCGGATTTCTTCCTGGGACGCCACAACCAAAGCTCCCTCCCGCAATGTGCGATGAGTAGCCGCTGTCAGGATCTTCGAGTCCGCTTGGTGGTGGTCTGCTGCCATCCCCACATGGGCCAGGATGCGTTCCCGATCGGTAATCGCCACAGCGGATGCGCCTACCGAACCATAGAGGATTTCGCAAGTTGCCTTCGCTGGCCCTGGCTTCAGCCCTTTGCGCATGTGGGCAATCGTGAGCTCCGCTAACCGAAGAGCCTTTTGGGCTTGAGCCGCTCCAATCCGCTCCTCTTCCCTCATGACATTCTGGATAATCATAATAAACAAGGCGGTACCGACCCCATTGGCCAGGATCATCGGCACGCCGATATGCTCCACCAAGACGAATGCGGCTGAAAACGGTTTGGCCACGAGCAAAATCACCAACATCTGGATGGCTTCGGCCAGCATCCCCGTGGCGAATCCAATCCCCAGCTTAAGCTGGCCGTTTTTCACCATGCGATGATGAACCCATCCGGCAAGTAATCCCGCAAACACAGCCGATATGCCGCAGGCAAATCCCGTAAATCCGCCGAGGGAGAAGCGGTGAATGCCAGCGATCAGCCCGGCTCCCAGTCCCACGCGCCAACCGCCCAGCAATCCTCCAATCACAATGCCAATCACGCGGGAGTTGGCCAGCGCTTCCTGTTCCGACAAATTGTAAGTCCAATGAATATACTGAAGGGAGCTTGTACTGAAATTAACCCCCGTATACGTCCCGATCATGCCAAATACACCAAACATCAAAGTCACCAACACCAGCTGGATCCTCGTAATGGCATGGAAATGAATCATCTTGCGGATAAAAGCAAACCGGGTCATGATAAAAGCAACCGTCACAATGATGCCTAGCCGCTCCAGCATGATCAGCAATAATTCAAACACGCCCCCACTCCTTTCTGCAAAAACTCCTAATCCTAAGATTAGGTTTTTCGCAATGGAGTAGTCAAGGCAGAACCAAAAAAAGCCTGCTCTTCATCCCAAAGGATAAGAACAGACTTTATAAACTTTATTTCTTCACGCCTTTTTCTTCAAAAAATTTCGCCGCTCCAGGGTGAACCTCAAGGCTTACCCCCTTCAATGCTTCTTCTGCTGTGATTTCTTCTGCTTTCTTATGAACGGTTTTTAGCTGATCAAGATTTTCAAACAGAGCTTTAGTCAGGTTATAGACAACCGTTTCATCGAGTTCCGCACGAGTGACAAGCTGGGCTTTGACCGCTACGGTGGTTACTTTTTCGTCAAAGCCAGGGTAGGTGCCAGCATCAATCGCTTGCTCCGCGTAGTAAGGATACTTGCTAATAATTGCTGCGATATGTTCCGCGTCGATATTAAGAACTCGCACTCCCTTGGTAGCCGCTAATTCATTGACCGCAGCCGTCGGCGTTCCCGCTGTAACGAAGGCAGCATCTAACGTTCCATCCTGGATAAAGCTTGTCGATTCGCCGAAAGCTAAACGGTCGGCCTTGCCAAGATCTTCAAAGGTAAGTCCGTAGGCTTCAAGGATTTGCTGGGCATTGGCTTCCGTACCGCTTCCAGGCGCTCCTACGGATACCCGCTTTCCTTTTAAATCCTCAACCGTTTGGATCGGGCTATCCTTGGCTACGATAATTTGCACGGTTTCATTGTACAAAGAAGCGACGGCTTTGAGATTTTCGATGGCACCGCCATCCTTGAACATGATCGTACCTTTTGATGCGTAGTCCGCAATATCTCCCTGGGTAAAGGCCAGATCCACCTGTCCATCTTTGATTAATCGCATATTCTCAACCGATGCTCCCGTACTTTGGGCACTTGCATTTATTTTGGCCTTATCCGTAAAAATTTGGGCCATTCCGCCTCCCAGCGGATAGTAGGTTCCGGATGTGCCGCCCGTGGCGATAATAATGGAGTCAGGGACATCGCCTTTGGGTTCTTCTTTTTTCTCTTCTTGCTGCGCAGGCTGTTCAGCAGGCTTCGGCGCCGCCTCGTTTCCTCCCCCGCATCCGCTGAGGATTAAAGATAATGAAAGGACAAGTGCGGAAAACATGGAAGTTCTTTTCTTCATAAAAAATATCCCCCTTTTATTAAGCGGACATAGGATTCGCTATTCTCGCGAGAAACACTACATCGAAGCTTTTAACGGACATTGAGTTCGTTATTTGCTTAAAAACGGCGAAAGAGAGCAGGATTTTAACAAAATAACGGAACCTATGTCCGCCCCACTTTCTATACCTTGCGATTTTTACCCATTTAACGAATCGAATGTCCGCAATGGACAGAGCCTTTTATTAAAAGAAAGCCTGTGGTGTTGGCCTCCACAGGCTTTCAGCATGTTTTTCAAGCGATTATTCGTCTTCTTCCTCACCGGATCTTGTTGTTTGTTCCGGCAGCGTATCCCAGAAGCTCGTATCCGCCTGCTCAATGGAACCATCGGCAATGGCGCGAACGGTTGAATCAAGCGTCGTGATGGTTTGTTTGATCAGATATCCGTTGCTCTTCTGGCCAAGTACATACGAGTCATAGTAATGGTCGGACATCCCGCGCATCTCGAACAGCAGGGTTGCAATTCCGTACTCATTTGCTAAACCGTTGCGGCTGATTGTATTAGCGGATCCTCCTACATATTTTGCAATGTGTCCCCAGCCTGTAGAATCTACATTCTGATAAACGATTGCACCTAATTGCTTTGATTTTTCAACGATTGCAGGATCTACATCCGGGTTTGTGGGATAGAGAATGGAGCCCGAAACCAGCTTTCCATTGATTTCAGATTGGGATCCTTGGTGATGAAGGTCGATCATGTAATCAATATTGTACTTTGCCAACACATTATTGTGTAAAGCTTGGGTTTCCGGCTGTACTTTATCCACGTGGTCACGGTTAAGATCAACTTCATTTGCATTATAGCGCGTTAAGTGGCGTCCGCCGTCCGCATGATAATCGTCAAGGGAGAAATTCACATCGCCCATCGCTCCATCTGCATTCAGCATCGGTAGAATCAGGATATTCACATTATCCAATACGCCTTTGGTTTTATTGGTCCCCAAGTGCTTAATAAATTCAAGGGCTCCCTCTGTGGTGAGCTGCTCATTTCCATGCTGCTGTGTTAAGAAAAAGATGGTTGGATTATCCGGGTTGGATATATATTTGGCAAGGTAAATATCTCTTCCCTTGACAGTTTGACCAATGACCTCCAGCTCCATCGCATCCTGTTTGGCGTCTTGTTCCTGCAGGAAACTAACCATTTCCTCATGAGTATGAAGAATCTGGGTTTGAACCGATTCATGCCCATTGTAGTTTGGCCCTTCTCCCACCGCGCCTGCAGGCAATGCTGTACCCAAGATGCCGCCAAGAGCTAAAACACCGGATAATGAAAGAGCTAATAATTGTTTCTTCATGAATGGAGCCTCCTTTATATTTGTTTACATGGTTATTGTAATTTTCAATCTACGTAAAACTATATAAATCTATAAACATTTGAAAAATTCTTTCTAAGATTAGTAGGCACCTTACTTTTCAAGAACCCGGATCCCCCCGGTTTGACTATCCTTCTTATATAATTTGGCATACTGCCAACCGAAGATCAGGGCAAGCGATCCCAGCCCGACGGTATCGGTAATCAGTCCCGGAATGATCAATAGCAGCCCTGCAGCAATCGCCCAAAGGCGCTCCCACCAAGCCATGGCCCGAAGCCAATAGCCAATCAGCCCTGCGCTGATCCCCAGCATGCCTATCGTGGCGGTTAATATCGCAAAGAGCGTTTCACCCAACGTGGCATCGATAAACAATAACTCGGGGGAAAGAACAAATACATAGGGAATAATAAAGGCTGCGATTGCCAGTTTCGTCGATTGTATTCCCGTTTTCATCGGGCCCGAGCCGGCGATGCCTGAAGCGGCAAATGCGGCGAGCGCTACTGGGGGCGTTATATCGGCAACAATCCCAAAATAAAAGGTAAACATATGCGCAGATAAAACAGGCGCTCCGAGCGCAATGATAGCAGGAGCCGCTACCGTAGATGTAATAATGTAATTCGCTGTTGTCGGCGTTCCCATGCCAAGCAGGATCGAGGAAATCATGGTAAGAAACAAGGCCAAAAGGATGATGCCGCCCGCAAAACCGACCAGGCCATTCGCAAATTTCAATCCAACGCCCGTCAAAGTCACGACTCCGACAATAATTCCCGCTGTAGCTGTAGCACAGGCCACTCCTACAGCTGTCCGGGCTCCGCTTTCCAGCGCCTGAAGAATATCTTTAAAGGACATCCGTGTTTCCTTCCGAAAGGCACCGACCAAAATGGTACAGAGAATGGCGTAAAGCGCTGCGCGAATCGGTGATACGCCGGACATCAGAAACCCAATGATCGCTAGAATGGGAAGCAATAAGTAGGACTTCTTCCATACCTCTTTTCGATCCGGCAGCTCCTCTTTCGTCAAGCCTCGGAGTCCCAAGCGTTTGGCTTCAAAATGAACCATCATCCAAATGCCGGCGAAATATAAAATGGCCGGAACCGCCGCCGCTTTCGCAATTTCCCAATAAGAAATACCCGTAAATTCAGCCATCAGAAAGGCTGCTGCCCCCATGATGGGCGGCATAATCTGACCGCCGGTGGAAGACGCCGCCTCCACCCCGCCTGCAAACTCAGGCTTATACCCCAACCGTTTCATCATCGGAATGGTGAACGACCCGGATGTGACCACATTGGCAACCGAGCTTCCGCTGATGGTGCCTTGAAGCGCACTGGAAAACACCGCTACCTTTGCAGGCCCACCGATCCGTTTTCCGGCAACTGCCAGTGCCAAATCGTTAAAATAGCTTCCAACCCCCGTTTTCTCCAAAAAGGCGCCAAAAAGCAAAAATAAAAAGATGAAGGTAGATGAAACGCTCAAGGGAGTCCCCAAGATTCCTTCCAGGGTAAAGTACGTATGACTGATTAACCGTTCCAAAGAAACTCCCCTATGCTTAAGAAAACCGGGCATTTCATCGCCCAGCAACGCATAGGACATGAACAGCAAGGCAATGATGACGATCGGAAAACCCACTACCCTGCGGGTTGCTTCCAGCAGCAGAACAATCACAACGCCTCCGAAGGCTAGATCTGTCGCCGTAAAATTCCCAATTCTACCGATCAGGCTTTCAAACGCAAACAGCCAGTAGAGTGTGGAACCGGCAGCCAAAACGGATAACATGACGTCGAGATAAGAAATGCTCGAACGGCTTCCCCTTCTCGTAGCGGGGAATAAGAGGTAGACAAGCCCCAAAGCAAAAGCCAGGTGAACCGAGCGCTGGATTTGTGCCGGCGGCGGCGGAAAAACGGAAACATAGATCTGATAGATGGAGAAAGCAATAGCAATGTAGGAAACGATATAAGCCCACTTTCCTTCCAGCGTGCGAAAAGAAGACTCCTTATCATACTGAGACAGGAGTTGGGTGGTTTTATCCATAGTCAAAGATAGGCCTCCTTTTTATAGGAATTTTTAAGAATAGTAAAACTCCAACTACATAAAACTACAAAAATCTATAAATTGTCTTTTCAGTTTTCAGGAAATGGCATATAATAAACCGTGCATTATCTTCATAATATTTTAATTATTAGGTCAAAAGTATGAGATGGTAGGGTTAATATGAGAGAAAATACCTATATTCTTTTGTTTACGCTCCTGCTTGTCCCGTTGGCGGGCGAGCTTCGTATTCACCCCTTTGGAGATGACTTTCGGATTGCTTTCGGGTCGACCGCCTTCTTCTTTATGTTGCTGTGGATACGGAAGCTTCCATCCTTGGTTACCGGTGGATTAGTTGGCATGGCCGTCGTTTTATTCCGCATGATCAATGACGTTTGGGCAGACGGAGGCTTTATTCAGGCTGAAAGCTTTGGTCAGCACTTTCCTGCTTTTTTCTATTATTTCACCTATGGTTTCCTATTTGATCTTTTGCGGATTAACAGGAAGCATGACTCCCCCCTGCTTGTCGGTTTTCTTGCGGTGATTATCGATATTGCGGCCAATCTGATGGAATTGGCTTGGAGAAATTCCTTATTCGTTACGGATGGCATGGTGATTTTCAACATCTCCATGGTGGCCCTGATCCGCAGCTTTTTTGTGCTGGGTTTTTTCAATATCATCCAGCTTCGCCAGGTGAAATGGATGGAAGAACAGCAAAGGCAGCGCAATGAGCAAATGTTCCTATTAATTTCCGATCTCTATGAGGAAACCTTTCAGCTAAAAAAGAATCTTCAAAATGCTGAGGATGTGACAAAGGAATGCTATGATCTGTACCGCATGCTGATGGGAAATCAGGAGGGAGTTATGCAAGCGGTTTCTGAGAAAGCCCTCCATATTGCCGGAAAGGTGCATGACATCAAAAAAGATAATCAGCGAATCTACGCAGGACTATCCAGGCTCATTTCCAATGAGATCCCGACCCATTACATGGATATCGAGGAGCTGGGCCGAATCATTATCCGCACCAATGAAAACTATGCCCGAATGCTTTCGAAGGACATTCTCTTTGAAGTGGATATAAGGGTGCACCACTCCCTTTTCCCAATCTATACCACTCTATCCATTGTCAATAATCTGGTGGCAAATGCCATTGAGTCCATTAAAGGCAAAGGAACGATAGGGATATCCATTGTACAGGAGGGAGATTGGGTTAAACTGCGGGTTCGCGATGATGGGCCCGGAATCAAAGTAAAGGACCATTCCATGCTTTTTCAGCCCGGTTTTACCACGAAATACGATGTTTCCGGGAACCCCTCCACGGGGATAGGACTCTCCTATGTGAAAGAGGTCATTCACCATCTTAACGGAACCATTGCCATTGAAACAAAGGAAGAGGCGGGAAGTACGGTATTCTGCATCGCGATACCCCTGCCTGCCCTGTTACAAGTATCTTAGAAAAGGTGATAACATGAGATTTTTCATTGTAGACGACGATCCAGCCGTTCGCTATATGCTTGCGGAAATCATTGAAGACGAAGACCTTGGGGAGCTTGCAGGGGAAGAAGACGATGGCGCTAATATCAATGCCGATTTATTGAATTTGAAAAAAGTCGACATTCTGTTGATCGATCTACTCATGCCCAAGCGGGATGGCATCGAGACCCTCCGCCAATTGTCTGCCGACTATGAAGGAAGAGCTGTGATGCTTTCGCAAATCGAATCAAAGGATATGATCGCGGAAGCCTACTCTCTTGGAATCGAGTATTACATAACCAAACCGATTAACCGATTGGAAGTCATAAATATTATTCAAAGAGTCATTGAACGAGTCGAGATGCAGAAATCCATTCAGCTGATTCAAAGTTCGCTGAGCAATATATCCCATCGAAAAATCAGGGATCGGCAGGATGTTCCCTTCGCTCAAAAATCCATTGATTCTTCAGGGAAATTTCTGCTCACGGAACTGGGTATCATGGGAGAAAGCGGAGGAAAAGATCTCTTGGATATTTTAAGCTTCCTCCACTCCAGCGAAAAGGGATCATCGATCGATCATGATTTTCCTCCCTTGAAAGACATTTTGCTCAATCTGGCAAAAGTAAGGCGCGGATCCGTCTCCTCTGCGATCAATCAGGAAGTCAAGGCTTGCGAGCAGCGGATACGGCGGACCATCTTTCAAGCCTTAACGCACATTGCTTCGCTTGGATTGACGGATTTCTCCAATCCTAAGTTTGAGAACTACGCCTCTACCTTCTTTGATTTCAAAGAGGTTCGAAAGGTGATGATGGCCCTCGAAGAGCATGCGGATCCCTCTCATGCGAATGTGCGCATTAGTATGAAAAAGTTTATTTATATCTTGTATATGGAATCGAAGAGATTACTAGCTTCGTAATCGATAGAGGCCGGCCCGAAAACCAGGGCACGGCCTCTTTTCTTTTGTACTGCTTTTATAGATTTTTGTAGATTTTCATAGAGTACACATTACTATGTTTGAAAATGAAGAAAATTTACATAAAAAGGAGATTTGTAACGTGAGATTCAGAAAACATATTTTGGCGGGCTTGCTCGCGATTAGTTTAACCGCTGGTGCCATTCCGGCCTACGCCCAACCTACTGCCCAAGAACCTAATCAGAACAGCGAAGCCCTGCAAGAGAACCCTCAGCAGCCACCGATGGGCCAAGGCCAAGAAGCTGAAACGATCCCCGGCACGAACAACGGCCAACCCTCTTCAGAAAAACCGGCCAAATTCAGTATACTTGAGACAACCATAGAGGATTTGCAGCATGCGATGAAAACAAACAAAATTTCCTCCAAAGAACTGGTACAGCAATACTTGGACCGAATTGAACAGTACGATGATCAAGGCCCGGCAATTAATGCGATCATTACCATCAACCCTCGTGCTTTGGAGATAGCAGAGGAATTGGATAAGGAACGAAAGGAAAAGGGCCCAAGAGGACCGTTGCACGGTATACCCATTATCGTAAAGGATAACTTCGACACAGCAGATATGCCTACAACAGCCGGCTGCATCTGTCTCGAATCCTCTATTCCCGACGAAGATGCGTATCAGATCAAGAAGCTGAAGGATGCGGGCGCTATTATTCTAGCCAAAGCCAATTTGCATGAATTTGCGTTCGGTATTACGACAGTCAGTTCCATGGGCGGACAAACGTTAAACCCCTATAACCTGCAGCATAACCCCGGCGGATCGAGTGGCGGAACGGGAGCTGCCATTGCGGCGAATTTTGCAGTAGCCGGATTCGGAACCGACACCGGCGGATCCATTCGCATCCCGTCTTCATTCAATAGCCTTGTCGGCCTGCGGCCTACCGTCGGACTTTCCAGCCGTGACGGGATTGTCCCGTTGGCCCTGACTCAGGATGTAGGGGGACCGATGGCCCGTACGGTAGCAGATGTTGCCTATCTGCTTGACGCTACGGCGGGATATGACTCCAGCGATATCATGACCGCATGGAATGTGCAGGAAATCCCGCAAAGCTACGCGGAATCCCTAGAGAAAGATGGTTTAGAAGGGGCCCGGATCGGAGTCATTCGCCAGCTTTTCGGGACAAGACCGGAGAATGCAGAAACCAATCAAATTATCGATCAATCCATTTCCGATATGAAACGGTTAGGGGCAGAAGTGATCGACACCGAGATTCCCGATCTCAGCACGGTTTTGAGCTACCCTAGCTTGAGCGGCTACGAATTTAAATTTCAATTCAATGAATATCTTGCTTCCCTGGGCGACGATGCTCCGTATCATTCCCTGACGGAAATTATTCAATCCGGCCAATATCACCCATCCTCTAAGGCATCTCTTGAAGCGAGAGATAAGCTGGAGTCCTTAGACATGGAAGAATATAAGGACATTCTCTTGTTCCGAACCAAACTGGCCCAACAATCTCTGCTAAAAGTGATGGCAGATCATAAACTGGACGCCCTGGTTTACCCCTCTACTTCCCAACCTGCCGCTCTGATCGGAAAGGGGCAAAATGCGGGAAGCGCCAACCGGTTAAGTGCCTTCACGGGCTTTCCCGCGATCACCGTGCCTGCTGGATTTACTGCTGATGGCCTTCCTGTGGGAGTGGAATTCTTAGGCCGTTCCTATAGTGAACCGACGTTAATCAAATTTGCCTACTCTTATGAGCAGGGCACCCATCATCGCAAAGAGCCGGTGTCTACGCCATAGGAGGCAAACAGAAAAGGAGCGAAACGTTCGCTCCTTTTTACTTTTTGGTTAAGAAACTGAATTAGTTGGATTTACTCCTACTAATTTTAAATTCTGGCTTAGACGGACTGATTTAGGTGGAAAAACTCCCATTGTTCGCATCTGCAATCGCTTACATTTATTAGATTTTGTTTTTAGTGATACTTCCTCCAACTATTTCGCCTTCTTCCTCACGATTTTTTAAAATAGTTGGCGATTTTCCCACTATCTCCATTTTGGGCTAGATCTCAGTCCATCACCCGTAGACTCCATTCTATAAATGTATTCGAAAATACCCTATAGTGGGTATAGTTAGGAATTCTACTAGCACAAAACCACCGAATGATCGGTGATTGTTTGTTTGTTACTCATTTTTACTATTATTCCTAGTCAATACTTTCAGTCCGGATTGGAAGGATCAGTGATATCCACGATCCGTACCCCATCAGAATACCCGGATAAATGGAAATCTATATAAATCTACAAATGTAATCCATGAAAAAAGCCCACTTGGTCTCTACCTCCCAAGCAGGCTATTCTTAAAACCCAATCTCCCCCAAGAACTCCTTCAGCTTCTTGGCAGAGTGCTGAAGCTGTTTTTCCTCATCCGGGTTCAATTGGATGGGGAGAACTTCCTCCACTCCTCCTCTTCCTACAATGGAAGGGATGCCTAAACAAACGCCATCAATCCCCCGATAGTTCTCTACATAAGAAGAAACAGGAAGGATGGATTTTTGATCCTTCAGGATCGCTTCACATATTCTCGCCAGAGATAAGGCAATGGCGTAATAGGTAGCTCCTTTTTTCTCAATGATTTTATAGGCTGCCGTTTTCGTTTCCTCATAAATGCTTTCCTTGTCCTTTTCAGATAAGGTCCAGCGATCACCTTTTGACGCTCCGTCTAAATTGAGTCCTCCAATATTCAGCGAGCTCCATACCGGCACTTCCGTATCTCCATGCTCCCCGATGATCATGCCATGAACGCTGCGTGGATCGACCCCAGCTTTCCGCCAACCAAATAACGGAAACGAGAGCTATCGAGCAGTGTCCCCGACCCGATCACCCGTTCTTTTGGCCAGTTGGACAGCTTAAGAGCGACTTGGGTCAAAATATCCACAGGGTTTGTCGCAATCAGCAATAAAATAAAAGGAGATGGCTAAAATGACAGAACAGGAACAATATCTCGAGATGATTGAAAGAGTAGAATTTGAAAAGAAAGTCCTCTATATCCGTGAAGACGGCACTTGGGAATGGCGTTAGATCAATGGCTTACGGAAAGAAAAATAACCCCATCTTCATTCCTTATAAGGGAACAAAGATGGGGTTATTTTATATCATTACATCGACAGGTAACATAATCTCTACGATGGTACTTTTTTACCTACCTTTAAGGACAGCCAAATCCGGTTAACTCGTCTATGATGCTGTCGTAGCCTTGGTTTCACTTTCAGATGACCTAGACCAAACCGCCCATCCCAATCCCATGTAAATCAGCCCCCAAATGGCTGCAAGGTAATCTCCAAGGAAAGGAAGAAATGGCAGGATTACAAAAAGAATCATCAATGCGCCAGCCCAAGTGGGCAACATCTTAGCTCGAAGAGTGACATATCCTAACGAAATGTAGCCAAGCGACATGGTGATCAGCATGACCATCCGAAGGGGACCGATAGGTCCTGTCAGCTCTTGCTCCAAAATCTGCGGGTCTTTTAGTGCAGTGAGAACAAACAAGGTCAAAGCTACCATACTGCACACCAGCACATTTCCTAAAACCGTACAAATAAATCCAATAAAGCCCAATATGCCTACTTTTTCTGCCTGATAAAGATAGATTCCCGCTGTGCCAAGGATGATGAAAATCGATCCTGTAATTCCACCAATGAGAAGTGCAGGTGTATTATCCGTGCCCCAAGCCAACTCTAACGGGGTCATGGCAGCTCTGCACACCCCACCTACTACAGCCAACAACCCTAACCAACGGACAACAGTTGTTACTGACATGTATTTCACCTCCTATTCCTTTCATGCTTATTCCTGCCAATGATCCTTTTATTCCAGTAAAATAACGCCAATAAACAACAATAAACCCTCTCAAGAATAAAATCTGGAGAGGATTTTCATTAAGTTAACCTTTGTTAGAGTATTTTTAATAAGCATGGAGAAAATGAATAATATGTAGAAATTTGTCGAATAGGATCAAATAAAATGAAAATAGAAACCATAATTGAAGTTTCTTCATGGCTGATTATGGGTATGGCCCTTTTCCTATTGGTACCCAAGGAAAAGATCCGAGACGCCCATATAATTTTTCTTTTTCATCAAGTCATTACTTGGATTTGCGGATTTGCCGTTATAGAAATGAAATGGCTGGAATATCCAGTTCGCTTTTTTGCTTATGCATCCCGAACGAGTTTTACATTTGAATATTTTGTTTGTCCAGCACTCGCCGTTATTTTTGCTTTGTATTATCCCAAAACCCATGCTCTGATAAAAAGGATAAGCTATTCCATTATTTTCATATCCATTATAACCATAACGGAAGTAGCGATAGAGCGCTATACGGATCTTATTGATTATCATCAATGGAAGTGGTATTGGACTTGGATTAGTGTACTCACCGCATTCTATCTTACCCGAAGGTATTATTATTGGTTTTTCAAAATTGGTCGCTGACGATTATGAGTGATGGAAGGTTGCTGTAACCTTCCATTCATGTAAGCTTGGACTTTGAACATGTTGGAAAAAAGCATACTTTTCCTGATCGCCATATGCACCCAACACATTTGGAAGGCAAGTTATACTTCGTTTCGCGTTGAGCAATTTCTATTCTCCGTTGGACCATAAGAAGATTTCCCCTTTTGAGCTAGTTATGTACTGTCAGAAGTAATATCACCAATAATTAATGAACAAAAACAAAAGTTACCAATAAATATATCGACAGTTTTCTACATAGCTTAGCAACACTTACTCCTAGGAATCTTCGTCACCCATTGTGCAAAACATTCTTCCTCCGCAGCATAAACAGCTTGTACTGATAGTGAAGGAAAATGACTGTAGCCAAAGCAAGAAAATAAGAATAAACAAAGTTCCAATACCTATGGTGCTCAAGCATTCCCGACCATACCATCGTACCTTCTACGATGGTTAGAATGGCTGCCGGCAGGAAATACTTCTTTGCTGCACGTTTCTCTTTCATATAATGAACAATAAGATACCCCAGCACGGGGAAAAGAGTGACATCAAGCAGAATAGGGACTCCGATGATTTTGGCCAAGGGAGTAGGTAAATTCTCATATTCCCAAACTTTTAAAATATAGACAAGCACATATTGCTCTAAAAATCGCAAGTAACTTGCAGACAGTAGTGTCGAATAATATTCACGCCATTTTGATCGTTCCACCCGGAACAAGAAAAAGCAAACAGATATTGCAGCATAAAAGATAATAAGCATCGTGATCACAACCTGACTTCTGCCTTTGCATAAAATTGATATTGCAGAATAAACAAGCCATAAATAATCCAATCAGAGATATAAGAGATCCCTAAGCTCCACCACAGATGGTGCTGGATCAACCCAAATTTCAAGTAGGCATACTCCAGCAAAACGGATCCGAAAGTCCAGAAAAAGATGTAAATTATTCGGCTCTTTTTTGATAGGGGAAGAAACTGCATGAATAAGTACGCAACAACAGGGTAAATACCAAAATCGAGGGCCAGCGGAACCTCCTGCCCGCTTAAGGGGCTGTCATGATAAGACCAAAGCTTATATTCTTCCATGATTAAATCAGTGAGAAGTCCCAAAAACGCGGAAAATACCGCAGTGGGAAACAAATCCGGAATACGTTTCTTATCCGCCAATAGGAAAAATGCCAACCATGATAAAACAAACAGGATGATGGATACCATAAGTCAGTCACTTACTTTCCAATTTCTTTGTGATTTAGTATTTCCTTTTTTCCATGTTCGAACATGGAAATAACTCAACTCCGTTTTGGAAATAATATGCATATCAATATTCAGGAGTATGGAAATGAAAAAAATGAACCAACGAATAATCCAATTAATCCTTTTGTTCTGGTCTGTATGGTTTTCCATCATTGTAACCACCAATTTTTTTGATTACCTGAAATCCGTCAATTATTTAAGCAAGGAATGGAAGTTTGCCTCGGGAAACTTTAAGGCTATGTTAGAAACCACGGATATTTACAATACGCCTCGAACCTTCATCATCATTCTGTATTTCGGAGTTATCCTATGGCAAATCACTTGCTCCTTTTTCTTCTGGAGAGCCTTTGTACAGACCTTTTCGAAAAACATCATGACACCTACACTCTACCTAGCCTTTTCGCTCGGTTTAGCTTTATTTGCTTCTTTTGCGATTACAACAGAAATATTTATCGATTATTCTACTGAAGAAACTTTTTTAAGGATTTTTATAGCCCTTCTTCTTTCCTTAAGCACTTGTCATCTGCTATCGAATGAGCGAGCAAAATAGAATAAACAATAAGGCAAGAGAGGCAAGGCCACCGTTTTCATACCCCTCTTGTCTTGAACCGGCTATCTTATCCGAATTCATTTAAGCTTTCCGGAGTCCAGTCTTTTACCCCGTTATCTTCAATAATGCCTAATACCACATCCGTTATGTCAGGGTCAGCCATTAAGCTATCTTGAATGCGGAATTTGATATCATCCGCATCAGCTAACGATAAGCCCTTACGCAATTCAATGATTGTATCGATGTGATAATACCGCCCCTCCTGAGTAATCCGGATGTCATTGATATCCGTTACATCCTTATCCCCAAGGATAACCATTGAAACCTTTTCAGCCACATCCCGGGGAGCTGCTACCCCGATCAATCCCACCATGTTGTCATATCCCACCCGAAAAGCCACACCAACCATCAATAATCCGATCAGGATCGTTACCACACCATCTAAAGTATGAAACGCCGTCAATGAGGTAACGAGCACAGCAATCAGGGCTAAAAGTGCTCCGGATACGGCCACCAGATCCTCGTAAAATACCAGGCGGGTAGGAGGCGCAGAACGTCCGACGTGTTGAAAAGAAGCGGATATAAACTGAAGGCCCTTTGCTTGGACTCTCGCTTCTTTCATGATTTCCTTCATCGCTTTGACTAAGATCGCGCCATCAATAAGCAGGTTTAAAATCAATACCCCAACATTGAGCCAAAAAGCCCCCCCGCTCGCTACTGGATGCTTAAGCAGATGCCATCCTTCCAGGATGGTTTCATAAGCCATGATGGTTACCACGATGACGGCAATCATACAAAAAATGTTGATCACGCGACCGAATCCTGTAGGAAATTGGGGAGTCGGTTTTTTCTCCGCCAGGACACTCCCTACAAACACAAAGCCCTGGTTCACGGCATCGGCTAAGGAGTGCATGGCCGAAGCAAACATCGCTCCACTTCCGCTCATCGCAGCAGCTACACCCTTCGTTCCGGCGATTACCGCATTGCCAATCATCGCGACTGCAGAAGATTTGTTTCCTTTTTTAATCAGCTGTAACCAACTTTCACGGTCTTGTCCAGGTTCCATTTTATCACCTTGTAAGTTCATATTTATCCATAATAAGTTTCAACTTCTTGAATCTGATTGCAATTCACGGCGTTAAAGAAAATCGAGTCCATTAGATGTGTCTTTCACCATTGATTATCCCGGCCTCCTATGAAAATAAGCGCTAAGGTCTGCATGTAAAATTTTTCCCCTTTTTTATTTATTGTCTCTTATGCATAAACCTATTCAACAGGTAAATATCCAGGTAAAGCAACTACTGAAAAATAACACAAAAAGCCTGCAGCAATAATTCAATCGAATTGTCGCTACAGGCATCGTCGGTAACTAACTCCAACCCCTTACTTCTTCATGCAAACCAGCTTCATTTCTGTCATTTCTTCTACGGCGTATTTCAGCTCTGCAGCATTACATTTCTACATCGCTTGCCAAAAAAGATCTTTTCTTTTTAATTACACTAAAAATACTGCCGATCAGAATAATGATTGATGTCATAATTAAAAAACCGGAAAGTGGCCTTTCAAAAAGGATCAACATCCCATCCTCGCTGGTAGCCAGCGATTGCACTAACGAGGATTCAATTTGTGAACCTAGAACAAACGTAAGGACTACTGCTGCTATAGGGATATCTAACTTTTTCATAAAGTAGCCAACGACACCAAATGCTATTGTCATCCCAACATCCCAGAGGCTGTTATTGGTACTATAGGTTCCAACCAAGATCAGCAATAAAATGAGAGGATACAGCAGCTTTTCAGGAATCAAAGCAATTTTGGCCCACATTCCAGCTAAGGGTAAATTAAAAATAAGCAAAATGAAGTTCCCTACAAACATGCTGGCAATAACCGCCCAAACGAAATCCGGATTGTTTTGGAACAAAGCAGGTCCGGGGGTTAGCCCGTGCATGATAAAGGCTCCTAAGATCACCGCTACCGTCGGTGAACTCGGAATTCCCAATGTAAAAAGCGGGATTAGGGAAGCTCCGCTATGGGCATTGTTCGCCGTTTCCGGCCCTGCCACTCCCTCTACGGCCCCTCGACCAAAGCGGTTCGGGTCTTTAGCTATTCTTTTTTCCAGGGAGTAAGACAGCAAGGAGGCAATCACGGCATTGGCCCCTGGAATCAATCCCAGCACCATCCCGATTCCGGTCCCTCTGCCAATCGATCGCATAGTGGGATTCCACTCTTCCCGCTTAGGGAACAATCCTTGGATTTTCTCTGGTATTACTGGTTTTGTTTGATTTTCCATATTCATTAATATCTCAGAAAAAGCAAACAGGCCCATAGCAATAATCGTAAAATCCAGACCATCTAGCAATTCATTTTGCCCAAATGTAAAACGGATGGCCCCGGACTGCGAGTCCATGCCGATCAGCGATAGAAGCAAACCCAAAACAGCTGCAATCAAACCCTTTACTAATGACTTTCCCATCAAGGCAACCAGCATAAGCAATCCTAAAATCATGATGGAAAAAAATTCAGGGGGCCCAAATTTCAACGCGAATTCGGATAATGGCGGTCCGAGAAAGGTCAAGCCTAAAACGGCCACAATCCCGCCTATGAAAGATCCGATGGCGGATACGCCTAATGCGACACCTGCACGGCCCTGCTTGGCCAATTGATGGCCATCTATGCACGTCACAACGGAAGCTGCCTCACCTGGCGTATTAATAAGAACGGATGTAATCGTTCCTCCATACATGGAGCCGTAAAAGATCCCTGCCAGCATAATAATGGCAGACACTGGCTCCATACCAAAGGTCATCGGAATCAGAAGGGCCGTTCCCGCCACAGGACCCAAGCCTGGCAAGACTCCGACAAACATTCCGATGGAGACGCCAATCAAGCAATATATCAGATTCCACCCGGTTAGAGCAGTTTCAAATCCATGCATTAATAACACAAAGGTTTCCATCATTTTCCCCCTAGAATCCCCATCCATTGACAGGTAATGCAACATCCAAAACCGATCCGAATACCCAAAACATCAACAGCGATACAACGATAGAAATGCCCAAGCCCGTAAACCACCTGTACCCTTCGCGAAGCAGCATAAATAGAAAAATTATGGATGTCAAAGTAAATCCGATAAAAGAAATTAGAACAACAAAAAGAATCAGGGAAAACAAGGTAAACAATATCTTTCGAAGCCCCTCTCCCCTTGGCAGTATTCCTTCTTGTTCTCCCTGCCCCTCCTTTTGTCTTTCTAAGGATTGATAGAGATAGAAAAGGGATAGAACAAGCAAAATACTGCTAAGCCAGATCGGAAAGAAACCCGGTCCAGGTCCTGGTCCTAGCCTATTCGAATAAGGAAACATCGAAGATTCAAAAAGAAAGATGACAGAAAGAATCAAAACCATCATTGCCGCCCAAAAATCCGCTTTCAATTTCATCATTGGCTCTCATCGTCCTTTCACCTAGAAATAAAGATGATATGGGGTATAGATGGGAGCCCCTATACCCTATCATTCGCATGCCTACTTAATTAAACCCACCCTTTTTAAAATTTCCCCATCTGTATCGAATCTTTCCTTAAGTTCTTTTTGGTAGTCCTCTGGGCCAGCGTAGGCTGGATTTACCTTTAATTTTTCAAACTGTTCGAGGAGCTCCGGATCTTCAAGGGCTTTTTTAAAGGCATCATGAAGAATCGTTAATATCTCCTGCGGCAATTCTTTAGGGGCAAGAACTCCCGTGGTAATATCTACCGATACATCAATCCCCTTTTCATTTAACAACGGACTATCTGTAAAAGGCTCTATTTTCGTACTTCCCAAATTAACCAGCGGTCTCAATTTATCTTTTAAAGGCTCAACCTCATTAAGCAAAATCACCCCGCCTTGAATATGTCCCCCTAATAGATTCGTAATGACGGGTGCATTGCCCTCAAAAGAGACAGGCTTTGTTTGAATGCCCGCTGCCAGATTAAGGGCCTCCATGGCCAATTGGGGAGCACTCCCTGCCCCAGTCGTTCCATAGGAAAATTTATTTGGATTTTGTTTGGCGTATTCTAGCCACTCTTCGAATGTTTTCCAAGGAGCATCCGATTTCACAACCAGTGCAAGAGGAAGCGAAGAAACTCTCATAATCGGTTGGAAGCTATCGTAACTATAAGGTGTATTCCCGTAATGCGGTTGAGTGGAAACGGGACCTATAGCCGTTAAGCCAATGGTATAACCGTCAGGTTTCGCTTTAAATACATCGGCAAGACCAATGGTGCCCCCACCTCCAGGCTTGTTAACGATCACAATCGTTTGCCCGTTGGGAAGATATTTTTCCGCGGTTTTGGCTAACACCCTAGCCGTTGAATCGGAAGGGCCCCCTGCAGCATACGGAACAATCAATTCAATGGGTTTCTTAGGGAAATCGGTGGCTTCCCCGTCCTTTGCGACTTGAGAGGATGGTGAGCATCCGGCTGCAACCATGGATAGAATAATTAAAAATGACATCATCAGTTTCTTCATGTTCCTTCCCCCTTTTATTTTTAATAGAAAAAAGCATCTTAATGTAACCCGACAGGGGTTTTATGAGTAAAATAGGAGCTTAATCTTTTCGCTTTTTCCGTTTCAGACATTTTGCAGCCGGGATACACGGCTTTTAATTGTTTTCCTTCCACAGCCCGGTCATTCTCTCGACGAGATAAAAGATTAACGAGCTTGCTTCTCCATTCCTCTCGGATTTCCGGTTCTTCCAATGATAGATTTCGCAATTCATTCGGATCTTCTTCAATATGGAAAAGCAAATCTTCTCCATCTTCCTCGTACCAGATATACTTCCAGTTTCCGTCCGTCACCATCATTGAACGATAGCCATCTTTTCGGCCATGCTCCCGATATTCACCCAGGATGATATCTCGAACCGAACTAGCGGAATCCTTGACAAGCGGCAGTAGGCATTTTCCATCGACATGCTCCGGAACGGTGGCTTGGGCAATATTCAAGCACGTAGGCAGGATATCTTGTAAACCAACGACGGAATCGCTTACAGTTCCCGGTATCCACTCTTTACCCAAAGTTTGTTCGAAATTTTCCCGACGCAGCGGCGGTGTAATAATGAAAGGAATGTTACATGCCCCTTTCAGGAAGTTCGCTTTTTGCCAGAGATGATGATCACCCAGGTTATCTCCATGGTCAGATGTTAATATAAACCACGTATTTTCTAGCATCCCTTCCTCAAGAAGCGTTCCGATGATTCTATTAATTTGTCTATCTACTTGCGTAACCATAGCGTAATAAGCGCGATGAGCGAGTTCGATCTGTTTATCCGTTTTTCGTTTTCCAAAGCGAGATAGGTTTAGCTCATTATAAATCGAGTGATTCTCAACCCAATCGCCGACAGCGGGTTTAGGCATTTTATCCCTTTCATACATGAAAAGATCATTCATTAGGGGAGTTAAAGGAGGATGCGGGGCCGTAAAGGATGCCCAGATGAATAAAGGTCTCGTCCAATCCCGGCGCTTAATCTCCTTGCAGGTCTGTTGTCCGATCCATTCTGTCGGATGTAAGTGATTAGGCAGATTCCATAGGGAAACCGCATACTCGTTCATCGATATTCCGTGCGAGAAGGCCATGCCGGGATATCCCTGTTCAGCCACCCATTGCTCATAATCGTCATACCCTCTGTTTTCGCCATAAATCTTGCCTAGCAGACGCCCTTCTTCACAAAGCAGCATGCTCTCAAAGCCATAGTGGCATCTTTCCGGGTAAACATGCATCTTCCCCACTACTTTGGTTTGGTATCCCGCTTGACTCAGCTGCTGCGGCAAGGTTTCTTTTACGGGAAGCTGAAAACCGGGTTTGAATTCGATGAGATCCAGGCTATGCCCTTCCATACCGGTCATAATCATGGAACGTGCAGGTATACACATGGGAGTCGTAGAATAAGCTTGGGAAAAACGCACCCCCCTTTGGGCAAGTTCATCAATATGAGGTGTTTGTATCACCGGATTTCCCGCACATCCCAGCATATCGGCCCTTAAATGATCGCATGTAATGAATACAATATTAGGCAGATTCTTTTTCATTTTCCGCAACCCCTTTCTTTAATCACTTGGTTCAGTTTTCCACGATCATGAATTGTAACGCTTACATGGTTTAGCACCGTAGTTATAGTGTAATAAGTTTGCCAACCCCCATCTAGGACAACAAATGTTCATAAAATTATAATTTTTAGATATTAATTGTCTATTTCAGAGATATTGCTTCCCTAAGAAAAAGACCAACCAGAAACACTGGATGGTCTTGATCACCTATTGGAAGAACTTCTGTTCTATAGTTTAGCCAACTCCGCTGCCACATCGACGATCATATCTTCTTGTCCCCCAACCACCTTGCGCTTGCCTAGTTCAACCAGGATATCGCGCGCATCGATGTTGAATCGCTGAGCGGCCCGCTGGGCATGCAGCGCAAAGCTGGAGTATACTCCTGCGTAGCCCAGCACCAAGCTGTTTCTCGTAATTTCTTGAGGAACAGGCAGAATGGGGGCCACGATTTCCTCTGCCAAATCCATCATTTGATAAAGGTCAATCCCCGTTGAAATCCCTAACCGATCCAAGACCGCAACCAAGACTTCGGTTTGGGTGTTTCCTGCACCTGCACCGAGACAGCGGACACTTCCATCGATTCGGGTAGCACCCGCATCAATGGCCGCTAGCGTATTGGCCATCGCCAACGATAGGTTGTTATGTCCATGGAAGCCAATATGGACCTGGAGTGATTCACGAAGAGCTTGAATTCGTTCGGTTACTTGATGAGGAAGAAGCGCCCCTGCCGAGTCGACGACATAAATCGTATCGGCTCCGTAGCTTTCCATTAATTTGGCCTGCTCCACCAATTTTTCAACGGGAGCCATATGAGCCATCATCAAAAAGCCAACCGTCTCCATACCCAGTTCCTTGGCATAATGCAAATGTTGGGCCGATACATCCGCTTCCGTGACGTGTGTCGCGACACGAGCCAATTGAGCCCCTAAATGATGGGCTTGCTTCAGTTCCTTTAATGTACCGATCCCAGGCAAGAGAAGGACAGCCACTTTCGATTGGTCACAAACCGAGACAGCCGCTTCAATTAGTTCAAATTCATCGGTACGGGATAATCCATACTGAAGAGAAGAACCCGCCAGCCCGTCTCCATGAGAGACCTCGATGTAGGGAACCCCAGCATCATTCAAGGCTTTGGCGACTTGCCGCACTTGATCTGCAGTATATTGATGGGCAATGGCATGGCTGCCATCCCGCAGGGCGACTTCGGTAATGGTAATTTGACGTTCTATTGACATGGGTACTCCCTCCTATACGGGTTGTTTGCTTAATTGGTATTTTGCGAGCTCTTCCGCTACTTTGACAGCAGCCGATGTCATGATATCCAGGTTCCCTGAATAGGCAGGGAGATAATCCCCCGCACCCTCCACTTCCAGGAATACCGTCACGCGATTCCCATCAAAAACAGGTTCGTTGCGCAAGCGATAACCCGGCACATAGGTTTGAACGGTTTCAACCATTTCATGAATAGAGCGGGTAATCGCTTCTTCATCCATTTTTCCTTCTTCCACGATGGCGTGGACCGTGTCTCTCATTAAAATCGGCGGCTCGGCAGGATTCAATATAATGATCGCCTTCCCTTTTTTAGCTCCCCCGATTATTTCAATCCCATGGGACGTCGTCTCGGTAAATTCATCGATATTGGCTCGCGTTCCAGGGCCTGCGCTCTTGCTGGAAATCGTCGCAACGATTTCTGCATAATCAACGGGGCATACTCGATTAATGGCATGGACAATTGGAATCGTCGCTTGTCCGCCGCACGTGACCATGTTGACGTTATCTGCTTTTCCAATATGCTCTTTCAGATTTACAGGAGGAACGACAAGCACTCCGCGAGCAGCAGGAGTCAGGTCAAGGGCAATTTTACCCGCTTCCTTCAATTTCTTGGCATGCCGAACATGCGCTTTAGCGGATGTGGCATCAAAGACGATGTCGGCCAGCTCGGGACGCTCTAAAAACCCATCGATCCCATTATCAATCACGACATACCCGCGTTCTTTTGCCCGCCTTAACCCATCCGATTCCGGGTCGATTCCAATCATCGTCGTAAATTCCAATACTTCCGATCGCTCTAATTTCATCATTAAATCTGTACCGATATTCCCTGAACCGATTATCGCTGCTTTTACCTTGGACATAATAATCCCCCTTACTCGTTAAATGTAACTTCGACTTTTCCCAAATGATGAAAATCCGCGATGAATTGATCTCCTTTTTCAGCATTCACTGCTGCCGATAGGGCTCCTGATAGAATCACTTCACCCGCTTTAAGAATGACATCATATTCAAATAGCTTATTGGCCAACCAGGCTACGCAGGTTGCGGGATGACCCAATACAGCCGTACCCGATCCTGTATTCATGAGCTCTCCATTGCGATACAGGCTCATTTCTATTTCTCTCAAATCGATTTCAGTCACAGAAACCTTTTGATCCCCTAATACATAAAGCCCGCAAGACGCATTATCTGCAATCGTATCTTGGAGTTTGATTTTCCAGTCCACGATTCGGCTGTCCACAATTTCTAATGCGGGGACAATGTATTCTGTTGCCTCTAAAACATCCTCTAGGGTGACAGATGGACCTTTTAGATCCTTGTGCAGAACAAACGCAATTTCCGCTTCTACCTTGGGCTGGAAAAGGCGGGGCATGGGGATGCTGCCTTGATTGCTGACTTCCATATGATTCAATAGATGTCCATAATCGGGCTGGTCCACGCCCAACAGCTTTTGCATGGCAAGAGAGGTTAAACCAATTTTTTTGCCGACAATCCGTTGGCCCTCTTGAACTTTCTGCTCAATGGCTCTCATTTGTACCTGATACGCCTCATCAACGGACAGATCTGGAAATACATCCGTGAGGGGCGCGACTGCTTTCTTCTCTAGCTCGGCCTGAAGCAAATGGTCATAGGCCTGATCTACGCGATGGATGACTGGATGACTCAAAGACAAAACCTCTTTCTATTAAAAAGTAATAGAGGGGTCTCTCCCCTCTTTATCTAATAAGAAACACTCTGTTTGACTCCCGCAAGGAAGTTCGTTAAAACGCGATTAAACTCTTCAGGTTTCTCCCATTGCGGCCAGTGTCCTGCATCTTTGATTACCGTCAATTCGCTGCCCGGAATCATGTCCTGAATCGGCTTGGCTTCCTCAACGGTGGAAGTCGGATCATGATCCGTCCAGGCTAGCAAAGTCGGAACATTGATTTTGCTGCACCAGGAAGGGTCCCAGCTGTATTGTTTTCTGACTTCGATATCTTGAAGGCATACGATATGGTAAACCGCTTCTTTATAAGCGGGTTGAGTATAGATTTTATAGCGTGCTTCGATTAATTCTTCGGTAACCTGGCTTTTGTCATACATCAGCCATTCCAGTCTCGTTTTTACATTTTCATAGTTAGCTTCCACAACCGCCCGGACGGTAGATTCCTTCAGCCTTTGCATCACTTCTGGCTTGTTATTCACGTTACCTGGGGTATTTAGCACCATCGCTTTCACATATTGGGGATGATAGGCGGCAAACCAAGCGGCTACCCAACCTCCTAATGATTCACCGGAAAGATACACTTGAGACAAATCTAAGGCTTGAATGACCCCCAATAAATGGTCGCTATAGTAATCTATACCATATGGTCGATTCGGCTTATCGGTAAAGCCATGTCCGACCATATCAATGCAAATGACGCGGAAGGTTTCACTTAGACCTTTTATATTTCTGGCATACGCTTCAATATGCCCGCCTGTGCCATGTAGCAAGATCAGAGGTTCTCCCGTACCTGCTTCTAAGACTCTTGTTTTAATCCCATTCGCATTCACATAATAAAGTTTGAATTCCAAGTCTGCTAAGTCTGTCCATATACTCATCGTGATCTCTCCTCTATTTTCAAATGATAGATTATGAATTGTATGTTCACTTCTTATTCAGCTGATTGACCGAACTGTACGATGGCCATCCCTGTCACCCATTCCGGTATCGGCTGATAGAAAGCGACCTCCGGGACGAAGCTTTGGAGAGCTCCCAGCAGGACCAGCCAGTTGCGTATTTCCTGTCCTCCATTGCCTCCATTTTCCTCAATAAATTCAGCACTCCACTTCCTTAATGATGAAAAATCCTTTTCCGTAATCAACCGCAAGAATTCCCGATCCCATTCTTCATTCACAGGGCCTGATTTGATTTGGGTTACTCTCGTTTCCCGCGTTTTCAAATATTCATCCAGCTGTTTGATTTCTTGCCGGCCGTTTTTTAGTACGTGAATCAAATTTTGATCCTCTGGCTTTTCGCTGTCAATTTTAGGAATGGGCACCCAATGGGATAATCCGCCCGAAGCTACAAGGGCCACCTTTTTATCTGATTCCCATGACTCGATGGCTGTTCGTAAGATTTCCCCTAATTGGAAACAGCGGTCCATCGTAGGAAGCGGAGGAGCAGAGGTATTGACCGCGATCGGAACAACCGGGATATTCAGTTCAGAGTTTAGAAAATAAATGGCTTGGGTATGGCCATGGTCCACCTTCATGTTCAACGTAAAAGCAAAATCAAGATGATTTTCCAGGCCCGTGTGGAGAATATGTTTAGCTAAGTCTTGTTGAACCGGAATTTTGTATTTGGGCAGTTGCCAGTCTCCCCATCCTTCACAATTCCCAATTCCAATCGTAAAAGAAGGCATATGATCGTAGAAATAACTATTGAAATGATCATCGGAAACCAAGACCAAAATATCCGCTCCGATATCTTCCAGCCATTTCTTCATTTCAGCCGTCTGACGGAGAAACCCTTTCCCTTTTTCTCCAGCCCCTTCTTCATTGGTCATAATCATAGGACTGTGTGACATTGCGATTCCCGCGATAATTTCAGCCATTCATCCCCACTCCCTTTCTATGAAATACAGGTTTAATAGATCAAGGCTTTCTCTTCAAACGTATGGACGTGGTCTTTCCGGAGGTGGCGATGCCACACAATGGATAGTCTGCCTTCCATAAAGGAGGGGATTTTTTCCATGCATTTCAGAGATGGACCTTGCTGCTGATCCATAACGGTCAGCTCCGTTTCAAGGGAACTGATCTCATTTTTCAGCGTGACCGCATAGCAGCCGGGAGCAGGGAGGGTATAATCCGGATGAAGCTTGAATCGCCCTCCATCCCAGTCGCATTTCACTTCGTAAAAGTGTCCAAGAAACTGCGGCAGCTCCTCCACGTTCCCGCTTAAGAGGTTTTTCCGGATGCGGGTGGAACTGATCTTTTCCCCATGGCACTCCACTTTCGCTACTTTGGTGACATCAATGAGTCCTCCGGAATCAGCTTTTAACCGATCCATATGTCCGGCTCCCTGACCGCCATACGAAAAATCAAAACCAGCGACTGCATGGACGACGCCGAGCTGAACCAAGTAATCTGCGACAAACTGATCGGGTGGAAGAGCAGCAAATGACTTATCGAACTCCACAATATAAAACGTATCCACACCAAGGTTTCGCAGCTTCTTCTCTTTCTCGGACAGAGGCATCAATTCGTGAACCCGTTCTTTTCCACCCGATAAAATGGTTTTCGGGTGGGGATAGAAGCTCATGACGGTTAAGGACAAATTCTTTTCCTTCGCCTTTTGTAAAGCTGTTTGGATCACTTTACAATGTCCGTGATGGAGACCGTCAAAATATCCAAGAGCGATAACCTTCGGTTTAGCTTGTTCCTGCCAATAGCGCAAATTTTTCCGGTTCAGATAAATCGTTTCCATACAGTCTCCTTTCTTGCCGCTCTAGACGGCGGCAGGCTGTTCTTCTAACAAGGAGCGATAGCGTCCGCTATAAAACACGAGCGGTTCGACATCTTCCAGGTGAATGTCGGTCACTTTTCCAATAAATAAGGTATGGTCCCCTTCAACATGCTCTGCCGATACTTCACATGCGATCTGTGCCACGGCACCCGGCAGAACGGGTTTTCCATCCAGGCGATGGAACTCGACTGCACGATGTTCCTTCAACTGACCGGCAAATATCATGGACAGTTCTTGTTGATCCGCTGCTAAAATATTGACAGAGAAGATCTTACTTTGTTTGATTTTGTTTAAAATTTTAGCTTTCTCTCCGATCGAAATGACAATGAGCTTCGGATCGAGCGACACGGACATAAAAGCATTCGCTGTCATCCCATGTACTTCGCCATTCTCTTCGGTCGCAATCACTGTTACACCTGTTGCAAACTTCCCCATTGCACTGCGAAATTGACGGTCATCCATTTCAAAATCCTCCTAATTATTGTTCTTATGTTTTTAATCATCAGATACTTTTAACTTTACCTATCCCCTAACTCCTCCGGAGAAACCAAACAGTTCTTTTCCGTAAGCAGCTACCGCATCTTCGTATAAAGAGGTCTTATGCGTAGCGACGGAGATGATATCTCTGAGGAACAATTCCATCGCACCGCCTTTATAGAGAGCAGCGCCTCCTAGTGTAGCTAGTGCTCTTACAGCGATATCTGTGCAGATCTTAATGGCTTTTGTCCGAATAGCAAAGAATTCAGCAGGGCTGGTCACAGCGCCATTTTTCTCATAGTTTTCTAATAGATAAATATATTTGTCTAGCAAGGCTTCTGCTGCATGAAATTCCGTTGTCATTTCAGCTAATACTCTTTGACTGCGAGGCGACTCACTTTCCCGTACTCCATCCATTAATCGGACCCGTTTTTCGGTTTGTTGTCTAAATTCTTGAAGGATACGCTCCGCACCTCCAAGGGCCATGAAGGGAAAACCGAGATAAAAAGCAGGGAAAAGTGGTACATGATAAAAAGGATAATCTTGATCATAATCTTCCTCAGGCGGTCTTCTCGTCGCCTCCGCAGCGTCGATGCGCAAAATTCGTTCCATGGGGACGTAGACGTTATCCGCAATGACTCGGTTACTTCCGCTGCCCCGAAGCCCAAAAGTATCCCAATTATTTATTACTTGAACTTCTGATGTCCTTAGCATCGGTAAACAATACACCGGCTTTTCGCTGTCAGGGAACTTAATCATGACGCCAACGCCTACCCAATCGCTATATAAGACACCACTGACGAAATCCCACTGTCCGCTGATCCGATACCCGTCGCCATCCTTTTCCGCTTTTCCTAATGCAGCAAAGATGTCACAGATCAGTCCGCCTTGACCCACGATTTCGTCACTCCCTTTTGCAGGAAGAAAAGCCGGCAGCATATTATGAAGGGGATACAGGTACGTCAGCCAAGCGGCAGAAATATTATAATTCGCCACCTTGCGAACAATATTTGCGAACGTTTTCAAGTCCACTTGAGGTCCGCCATACTTCTTAGGAAGCATCAATCTCGCGATTTGGGTTTCTTTTATAAGATTTATCACGTTTTCAGAAATCGTCGCATTTTCCTCGGCTGCTTGCGCTTCTTGTTCAGCTAGCTTCCCGATTCTTTCCGCCCCGGCTAATAACTGTTCAACCGTTACCTCTTCTTTTACAGCGATGTTACTCATTTCTATACACCTCTTTCGTTTATATTTCGTGCATTTCCAACTCGCTTATATCACTTACTTGCTGATATCTATAGTGTAATCGGTTTATTATGATCAAGATAGAACAAAGACTGTCTATGATTTTGTTGTTTATAGTAAGTTTTTGCTCGTAAATGAAAAGAAAAAAAGACCATCCGGAAAAGCCGGATGGCCGTAAAAAACACGTTTTCTAACCTTGTATATCTTTGGTTATCAATGTATTTATTTCATTTTCAGCTTTCTTCGGGCGAACAGCAACCCATGCCAATCCTCCAAAAACAAATAGAAGCACAGCGCACATCTGGAAAGACGAATGAAAACCTGCAGCTGGATTAGAAGAATTTTGAATAAGATATCCTGTAACATAAGGTCCAACTATACCGCCTAATGAAGTTAAAGCCATAAACCAGCCCTGAATTTTTCCATGGTGTTTCCTCGCAACCAGATCCGCTAAGATGGCAGGTCCAAGAACTAAAGTTAGACACCCAAGTGTTAACCCAAGAGATAAGAAAGCGATGGCCATAAAGTTCGAGCTCACGATCGTTCCAAGGATATAGCTTGCCGCACCTGCCATCAACACAGGTCCAAGCACAAACACTCGTCCCTTGACTACACTTTGCGTTTTATGATAAAGGCGATCAGATATCGTAGAGAATACAATTTGTGAAACCGTAATCAGAATCCAAGGCAAGGCCACCACGATTTTTAATTGTTCATCGCTTAATTGACGGACATTCTCCAGATAATTAGGAAGCCAGTTTAAACCAACGGTAAAGGACCAATAAGTAGCAAAACCGCATAAAGAAATAAACAGAAAATTTTTAGAAAGCAATGCTGATGAGAATTTGGTTTCCGGCTGGACGGAAGATCCACTTGCCATCTCGCTTTTTGCAGAGAATTCCGCTTCTGAATCCGCTTTCTCTTTGGCTAACCATAACCATAATGCGATCCAAATGACACCAACAATACCCGAAGCGATAAAAGCGGAACGCCATCCATATGTTAAAATGAGATGCATTAGGATGGGGGCGGATATGGCTACGCCGAGAGGTCCGCCTACGGATACCAGCGTTAAACCGATGCCCAGTTTTTCCTTAGGAAGCCATTTGGAAGCTGCGGCCATCGCTAAGGAGTAGGAAGGTCCTTCCCCCGCTCCCAAAATGATTCGAGTCACCAGCAGATAAGAATAGCTGCTTACGAATACCGTTGAAAACTGAACAAGTGCCCAAACGGCTGCCATTCCAGCAATCACTTTTTTCATGCCAAACCGGTCTGCGAGAGCTCCACCCAGAACGGCTGAAATCGAATACAAGAAAAAGAACACACTGCCTACAATTCCCCATTGCTCGGGAGTCAATCCCAACTCCTTGATTAATGGAACCGATGCAAATCCGATAATGGCCTTATCCGCATTACTGATCACAGTCAATGTGAATAAGAGGATAATCATAATCCAAGCTTTTTTGGTGATTCGAACGTCCTTTGCTTCCTTTTGAACCATAAAACAGCCTCCTTTTTTAACAACTATTTGTACCGCTTTCATAAGCTTCATCTGAGCTCTTTTATACCTTATCCCCGGTACTTATAGTGTATTAGGTTTGAATTATTCGAGATAGGACAAGGAGTGTTCATAAATTTATTATTTTCAGCTAGATTTTGTTCATTTGTATAAAGGGTTCAATAGAGGGATTTGGGAAGGTGATGACTAATTAGTGGAGAAATGACACTTAAGCTCATAATCAAACAAGATAAAAACGAAATAGATGGAAAAAATCCATCTATTTCATCCCTATCCGATCTATTTGGTCTTTTCACGACCATTAGTTGTCGTTTTTCCACCTATAGGCATAATATGGATAGCTTCTGGGCGTTTAGTTGGAGAATCTCCACTAATTCAAACCCTCGTGAGAAAACCTCATTACTCAATATCTAATTCACCTAAAGCGATCAAGGATTTGATGATCAGCAATAATTGATGCGTTTCATTTGGATCTCGCAGATCTTTTTCTAGCAAACTTTCTATCTTATTAATTCTATGACGCAGTCCGCTCATGGAAAGTGAAAGATCACTCATGGTCTGCTCAAGTTTCCCGCCATTTAACAAGAAACAGTATAACGTTTTAAGAAGTTCCACTACTTTGGGGTCCTTCGTGTTATATAAAGGTCCCAGCTCTTGCTCCGCCATCATTTGGATTCCGCTTATATTTTTTGAATTAATCAGCACCCCAACGATTCCTAATGAACGATAAGGAACAATTTTCTTCCTTAACGATAACCGTAAGGCTATGGTTGCTTCCTCATAATGTCTTGATGCGTTTTTAATATCATCACTCAAATTACTAATTCCAAACTTAAATTCACCTTGCGGATATTTTTGCATCATATCATCATGAAATTCTTTAATGACATCATAGATCGTAGAATTTTTGACGCTATCGTGCGTAATGAATAAAATCATGTTCCCATCGCGCTGCCCTACTAATAGATTGTGTTTCTTGGCATTGAAATAGCGAAAAGCGGTTTCAAAAATTTGTTCCTGCAAATGGAATTCTTCCTCAATCGATCCTTGCGTTTTCCTATATTCCATGACCGTTATATAATAAGGCTGTCCAAGGTCGAGCCCCGTATATTTTCCTCTTTTGATGATTTCACTTGGAGGATCCTTAGCATCTAAGATTTGCTCAAGAAAATTCCCCTTCATCCTCTCCAATGATTCAAACTTTGTCTTTTCATTTAATAGAATAAGAGAAGCCGCATTGGCCACCCGATCCAATAGCAAATAATCTTCCTCTGGCTTATTATTTTCCATGTGCTCGTAAACAAAGGCACAATAACCCAATACCTCCTTTTGGACAAGAATAGGAGTCATGAGACGTTCTTGAACGGCTGTTCTTATGATCTTTTTCCTAAAAAGCAAGGAGTGGTTTTCTTTTCTTTTTAACATATCCTCTGGTATATTTTCTTGGATATATTGTTCCATATCCTCTTTTAGTTCCAAGTATTTCTCATGCGATAAGCCCGAATGCGTAATGGTCTGAAAGTCTATCCCTTCAATAATGATCGGAATCTGAACCATGTCATAGACCATATGGGCGATCGTCTGAAGATCACTTCCATTAATAATCTCTTCCGTTAATTTATTTTGAAAATTGGCCGTACGCGCAATAAAATTCTTTTGTTCAACCAGCTGGTCATACGTATACTCTAGCTCTTTCACGATCGGCGTTTCATTGTAAACGTCCAGCTCTTCGTTCATGTCGCTTTCCCATTCCTTCTGGGTCTTCACGATCCAGCGGCACTCTGAATCGCCTTTTCCGACACAGGTGACTTCTTTGGCAAGCAGCGTTTGGCCAAATATCGTGGTCATAAAACCGCTTGCAAAACCAATCAGCGTATGGCAAACCTGAGTTTTTGATTGCCCTAGCCATTTAATATGCTCGGCTGCCTCATAAGAATCAATCCAAATGCCCGTGGAAAAGTAAGATAAAAGCTTATTGTCATCATCCAGCTCAAAGGTGCAATTTTGCTGTATTCCCTTAATATGGCCGGTTGAAATATGAGAAATAGGTCCATTCTTGATTAAAGCTTCCAACGATAAATCCGTTTTCATCGCTTCTTTGGCATCATTCACTCCCATTTCCCACCCAAAATTAAACAGGAAGCCTTTGATTCTCTCTATTCCAATATTTCGAACCAGCTGCTGCCGAAGAATCCCAAAAGCAGCCGAGGAAGTTAAAATCTTACGCTCCTTGACGTCTAAATCATGGTTGATTCTCTCTTCAGAAATATTAATGATCATTTTACCACCCTATTACTGTAATTGATGGGGATAGGACAAGTAAGAAAGCGGTTATTGTACAAACATTTTTATGAATTAAGTATAAGCATAACAAAGGCTTCTGTAAACTTGGGTTGGTTGGAGGGCATGGATTAAGTTTCCATGCGGCAAGAGAGGCTTTTCGTTTACGCAGTGATTTAACCCTGACAATGGCCCGCCTTACGCCCAAGATTTATAATTTTGCCAAGCGGGGTGGGGAAATCATGATCAAACACGGATGGATGGAAGAGCCTCCACCCGTTGAGGATAGAAAAGCACTAATTAAAGTGTAATTATTTTTTCTTTGCATATTGTTCTTGTTGCTGAAGTTCTTTATGACAGTAACCGAGAGGGATATTCTTCTGCATTGCGCTTTCCGTGCGAAAACCAGTATTTAAAATTTTTAAAGCAGTAGATTGAGAATGATACTGTTTGCAATATATACAGTAGTACATTTATTTACTCCTTTAAATTATCAATTCTCCATTGATAGATTAATACCAATTATCTAACTTCAGGTACGCTTTTGGCAAACCTCAATTTCGCTCATGAAAAGGGAAACATTTGGGCATACACCTTATTCATCTATATTTTATTGGATGGATGCTTTCTTTTCTGTTCAATGAAAACAAAAAAGTGTCCCCACGGACACTTTTTTAAGTTTTGTCGTCGAAATTTCCCGGAAAATGCTGAACAGGAGCTAAATAACTAAAGCTCCAGTTGTTCGATTTCCTGAACATATTTCTCATACTTTACTTTCCAGATATCCTTTCGAGATTCAACTGTCCTGCCGTCCAACAGGGCTTCAATCACATCCAAACAAACATCCCAACCGGCAATATCCTTCGGGGTATGATCCGTCATCTTTTTCAATCGTTCTATGAAAACCAATCGACAGCCTTCCGTTTCCGGATATAGCTCAAACCGTACGAGGTCTTCTCCCCACGTATATTCTAGAGCAGAATACATTTTAAGCTCTGTAATATCCATCTCCTCATATGTACCATCCTGCATGTCAAACTTAATGATTCCCCCTTCACGCAAATCATCGATATGGAGTTCAGGAAACCATTGTTTCAGTTTTTCGTTATCTGTTAAGAAGGACCATATCTCTTTTGCTGAATGCTTTAAAGGTCGTTCGAAGCGAGCAGTATAGCCATTTTCGACTTTTTTTATTTCGGCTGACAATGAAAACTCCTCCTCTTATAGTATTGTAAAGGTATCTTCTTTGGCGGGCTTGGCTTTCTATCTTACTTTTGAGGCACAATAAGCTTTTGTGCAGGATAAATGAGGTTTGGATTCTTTAGCTTATTTAACTTATGCAAAGCTTGCCACGTTGTACCGTATTTCCTTGCAATTTTGCTTAACGTGTCTCCAGGCTGAACAACATACACGCCAGATTTCTGCTCCTTGGATTTTACTGGTTCTGCCGGTTGTGCCGGTTGAGCTGGTTTAACCGCTTCAACTGGTTGTGGGGCTTCCACAGCCATAGCTTCGATCGAAATGCGTCCTTCTACAGCCGGAGCAATCGTTCCCTTGGCTTTAATATATTGGATGACGGCTTCGTCTAAAGCTGGGAAATCGCCCGTATAAGCTACGTCCTTAAACATGGTATAGTTATCCCCGCCAGCAGCCATAAAGTCATTGGTTCCCATCGCGTACGTTTTGTTCATGTCGATCGGCTGTCCTTGGATCATGATGGAATGAACGCGTTCCCCAGCAGGCTTGGTATCATCAATCTTGTAAGTCAAACCAGCCACGTGAGCAAAGGCTCCATGGTTTGCCGGATATCCGCTAGCCCCATTTTCAAGAGCGGCTTTTACGTCTTTACCCGCAATGTCTTTGGTTTGAATATAGTTTCCAAATGGAAGAACGGTGATCACTTCTCCCATGGTGATTTCACCAGCATCAATGGAGGAACGAATACCACCGCCATTGGTGATGGCAAAATCGGCACCGGTAACGTCTAGTATAGCATCGGTAATCAAGTTGCCCAGGTTGGTTTCCCCCTTGCGAACTTGGTCACGCTCACCGTCAAGAGCAACCGATGTGTTCCCGACAACTTCAGCAAGAATGGCTTCTTGGGCCGTTTCCACGGCATCGATGACCTTTTGCACTTCTGCGTCCGGCTCAATGCTCGCCGTCTCTTCTTTGGTAATCAAGCTATTATTCAAGCTAGCTAATTTTTTTCCTTTAAACTCAAGCTCAACGACCCCTAAGTTCTTCAGATATTCTCCGGCACTTACAATCTTCGTCTTGCCTACACCGACATTATCCAATGAATGGCTGTGCCCATCGATGATTAAATCTATGCCAGGAGCACCTTCCGCTACTTTGATACTCGTGTCGGTACTGGACTCATCCGTTCCTAGATGGGTTACCGCAATGACCGCATCTATCCCTTGCTTGTTAAGCTCGGCGACCATTTCCTTGGCAGCCTCAACCGGATCCGTAAACTTCAAACCTTCTACATTTTTCGGATGCGTTTTGTAATGCGTTTCTGGAGTGGATAAACCAAAGAAACCCAGTTTGATGCCATCCACTTCTTTAATCACATAAGGAGTTAATACGCGTTCCCCAGTTTCCTCGTAAATCACGTTCGCGCTTAGTACGGGAAACTCAACGATTTTAGCCAGCTCTAATAGACGTTCATACCCATAATTGAAATCATGGTTTCCCGCAGCCATGCCGTCATAACCAACTTCATTTAGCACCTTGGCAATGCTTTCCCCTTTCGTTAGCGTGGCAAAGGTTTGACCATGAAACGTATCCCCTGCATCTAATAGAAGGGTGTTGGCATTTTTCTCTTCTTGCTGCTTTACTAGCGTTGATAGTTTGGCAAAGCCCATCCCATCAAACTCCCCTTCAAAAACGCGGGAATGGGAATCATTCGTATGAAGCAAGGTAATCTTCGTAACCTTATCTGTTGCTTCGTTGGCATTCGCAAAAGCTGCTAGAGAAAAAGTGAGCGTTCCAGCAAGCACTAAGAAAACTAAGCGTCTCATGTTTGTCTTTTTCACTTTCATAACCTCCGTTAGTAAATTGTGCCCAAAAATTCCAATATCAGCCTAATTATACCATTTTATCTCTATTAGCTTGTAAAATTAGTGTAAAAAAATCAACGACTCAACCATTTGTGAAATATAGTCCGTCGGGAACGGTGCAGAGACGCAATAAATGAAAAATAGACGCAATTCCATGTAAAAGTGACGCAATTATTCCAAAATCGACGCAATAAATATCAATTTAGACGCAATCAGCAGGAGATCCGTCCAATCGCAGCGAAATATTCCTCCATCCCATGTAAAGGAGTGAAAAATTTGTTTATCCTGGAGCGCAGTTTCCCTATACCAGCCCAGAAAGAGGAGGCTCTGCTGAGGAGGTTACCCCAGACCCACAAAAAACGAGGGGCGATTGAAGATAGTCTGGAAAAAGCCAAAGCGGGTTTCCGCGGCGAAGTAAACCTTGATTATCATTTGAGCTTTCTTCCCGAAAAAAACTACCTCCTGTTTAACGGACTTCGGCTGATCTATGACCACAAGGCATTCCAGCTTGACAGCTTGCTATTAACCGCATATTTTGGCCTGATTATAGAAAACAAAAACATCGCTGGAACTCTTACCTTTGAAAAATTCAATCAAATGATCCGAATGAAGGACCAAAAGGAGCAAGGATTCCTCGATCCGATAGCCCAAGCCAGACGTCAGCTTCACCAGCTGCAAAAATGGCTAGACCTCCACAAAATCAAGCCTATTCCGTTAGATTACCTCATTACCATTAGCAATCCATCCACAATCCTAAAAACGTCCATTGAGCGAATCGGCCTTACTGACAAAGTTATGCATGCAATTCATATACCAGATAAAATCAAGGAACTTGAACAGAAATACATGAATCCAGCTTTAAGCCCCTACTATTTGCAAAAGCTTAGCCAGCTTATCCTCCAAGAGCATACACCAGCTCCCTTCGACATCCTCTTGCATTACCAAATCTCCAAAGAGGAAATTCTCAAGGGCGTTCAATGCCCAGCCTGCCACTTCCTTCCCATGGTAAAGGAAAGAAACCAATCCAACTGGCGCTGCCCCAACTGTCTATTAACATCCCAAACAGCCTACCAGCAGGCGATTGATGATTACTTTCACCTCATCAGCGCAACGATCACCAATCCGCAATGCCGTGACTTCCTGATTCTTCCCTCAAGGAACATTGCATACAAATTGCTTGCTTCTATGAACCTTGAATCAAAGGGATCCACGAAAGGCAGAGTTTATTATCGGCAGCATCGGGCTTGAAGGCAAGAATCTGGTCCTCCCCCACTATGACAAAGGCAGGTCAATGATAAAGGCAATCGTCCCCTCCTCGTATTTGACGTCGATCGTACCTTGGTGAAGTTCAATGATGCTCTTTGTAATTGCAAGGCCTAAGCCTGACCCCCCCGTATCGGAAGATCGCGAGGTATCTACACGATAAAAACGATCAAATAATCGATTGAGTTGAGTGACAGCCATTTCTTCGCATGCATTGGAGAACGTTATGCGGATCATCCGCTTCTCATGGTCCGTCTCAATGCTAAGCGTAATGTCACTGGGTTTTTGGCTATACTTAATGGCGTTGATTAAAAGATTTTCAAAGGCTCGCACTATCTTGTCAGGATCTACCCGGACTATGACCTTTTGAGGCGGATAGTGATAGTGCTTTTGGAATTTCACTTCACTGCTTTCGGCAAGAGGGTAGAGTTCATCGGTCAGTTGATCCAATAGTTCATTCAGGCAAACTTCCCTTTTTTCTAGCTTCGCTCCGGCATTTGACAACTTCGTATATTCAAATAGGGATTCTACCAGTTTTACAATTTGTTCTGATTTCGCATGGACGATATCCACATACTGTTCTCTCTGTTCTTCGTTTTCGAATTTTTTATCCTTTAGCAATTGCAAGTATCCCAGGACGGATGTCAGCGGAGTACGAAGATCATGAGAAACATTGGTGATCAATTCGTTTTTCGTTCGCTCGGCTTGACGCTCTTCTTCTATTTTGTCTTGAAGCTTTTCTGCCATGTAATTAATGTTTTCAGCCAAGGAACCTAACTCATCCTTGCTGCGCTGCGGAACACGGTAATTCAAATCGCCTGTAGCGATTTCCTTTAATCCATCTGCCAGATCCCTGATTTCCTGCATTCTTCTTCTCGTCATATAATAGAACAGCAGGATGAACGAAGCGAAGGCTAGCAGCGTAGGGATGAAGCTGTCATTTTCCTTATAGATGATATCCGGATGCGGAATGGCTGTGGCAATGAGATACATTTTCTCTCGGCTGATCGAGACCGGATAAAAGCTGGTATATTCCCTGCCTCTGTTATCTCCCTGATCATAATTTCGCTGATCCATCGCATTTTGGATGATGTTATGAATGTCCACTTGATTTTCTGTGGCTCTCTCCGAACGGAGGAGAACCTTTCCGTCCAAATCGGTCAGGAGGACTTTTAGATCTGAGCTTGAGAAATCATCCATGATCGCTTGCAGCACCTGTCCTTTGGTTAGAGGAGGCAAAATGGCCGTAACAGCTTCTGTATGTTGATCTTCTGATGAAGGTGGGCCCTGTTCCGCTTTCAGAGACAGCTCTACCGGCAATGCAAGCGGACTGGCCGGCTTCTCCTGTTCCATGACGGGGGCTGGAGGTACCGAGCTTCCTTGTTGGCCAGCGGGTGGAGTGGCTTGTTCTCCTGGAACCGGATTGGGGGGCTGCGTGCCTGCCCCTTCTTGTTTAGCTGGCATTGATGGTTGCACGGGAACCTGCTGTTCTCCAGCATCCTTTACAAGCTTCCATTTGTCAGGGTTTTGCTGGTAATAATTCCTTGCTCGCATATAAATATGGCTCTCTGTTCCCTGGCCTTCTATATCGCGAATTTCTTCCACCATTTCTTTGGCTTGTCGGTCGATGTTGGCAATACTGTACTGATACTCCAGCTCAGCATATCGCGTAACCGTAAAGGGACGAGCAATCGAAGCGACAATGGTGGAAGCAAGCAAACAAACGCCAAAAGCAATGATTAACTGCAAGCGAAGGCTTCTTTTGATTTTGTCTAATCCTACCGGAACCAGATCTTTTACACGTTGAGGAATGAGCTTGTTCAACAGGCGAAACGGAAACAGAAATACCCTTTTGACGAAGTTCCACATTTTATTTCTCAATTTTATACCCCACTCCCCAGACCGTTTTAATAAATCGAGGCTTTCGCGGATTTTCTTCGATCTTTTCTCTTATTTTGCGTATATGGACCATGACCGTATTGTCGGATTGGAAGAAGCCATCATTCCATACTTTTTCGTAAATGTGTTCCCCGCTGAAAACCATCCCGCGATTTCTGGCTAACAGCTCCAAAATGGCGAATTCGCGCGGCGTTAGCTTAATCTCTCGACCATCCACTGTGACCATGTGAGTATGATGATTAATGACCATATCGTCGATGACGATTTCATCCGGTTGTTGTTCCAACGGCCGTGAAAAACGCATATACCTTCTAAGCTGGGATTTCACTCTTGCCATAAGCTCGATCGGGTTGAATGGCTTGCTGACATAATCGTCAGCCCCCGTCGTGAGCCCAAGAATTTTGTCCATATCATCTGTTTTGGCAGAAAGCATAATAATGGGCATCTCTTTCCACTCCCTTACTTTTCTGCAAAATTGGATGCCATCCATTTTAGGCATCATGATGTCCAGGATAATTAAATGAATATCTTGCTGTTGAACGATGGATAAAGCTTCCTGGCCATTGGTGGCCATAACGACATGAAAACCCTCATTACGAAGATAAATTTCAATGAGATTCCGGATTTCTTTTTCATCGTCTACGATGAGAATTACTTCTTTCTCCATACCAGCCCTCTCTTCCTGAGATTTTATGAACTCTATAATAGGCAAGATTTCTTAACGATTTGTGTGGGAAATTCTTAATAATTTCTTAAACAGTATAAAAACAGCACACCTACCTTTAGCAGGTAAGCGTGCTCTTCTTGTCTTCTTCTATAAAAGTTTATATCATCCGCTTGCTTGTTTCATCATTTTCGTGGCAACGGCTACTATCAATAAGATCAGTGCAAATAATAGGATGGAATAGGTCCCAAAATGAGTTAAAAACTGGCTAACCGCTCCTATGGATTGACCAAAATACCTTCCCGCCATGAACAGGGCAACTGTCCAGACAAAGCCTGTCGTATAGGAAAACAAGGCATACTTTGCAAATGATAGTTTATTCATCCCAACAATATAAGGCACAACGTGTCGAACAACAGGAAAGAAATAACTCACAACCAGTGATAATATTCCGTAACGATGAATGAGCTTGTGGGCCTTCTCCACATATTTGCCCATTTTCTCTTTTCGCATCAGATAGTTTAGGGCTGGCGAACCAATGGCTCTTCCTATCGCGTAGCCGATGGATAATCCTGAAATGACCCCAGCATACGTGAGCAAAAAGGCAGGGATCGGTTTTAAAATTCCCAGAGAGGTAACAAAACCTCCGCTCATGACGATCACCTCATCGGGAATAGGCATACCGACAATGCCCAGCCACAAAAAGAAAAACAGAGCGGCATAGCCATACTGTTCAATATCTTGAACAATGAGATCCAAAGGCAACCTTTAAGCACCTTCCTTCTATTGCTTTTCGCATGTATAAATAAAAGCTGGGGGAAAATTAAAGAGCTCGAAAGCAATGTCCATTTTCTTAAAATATTGCTTTAGCATGGTCTTCATCTGCAATGAATACTGAAAGGCAATAAACAGCCCTCCTGGCTTTAAACAATCCATTACGGCATTCATGATTTCTATTCGCAGCTCCGGTGAAAAGTTAGCAAAGGGGAGACCAGAGATAATGCAATCCACTTGCGGAATATTGAGTTTTTGCAATAGGCTGTCCAACTTCTCAGCATCCGAACTAAAATAACAGGATGGAAAAGAAGCCTGCAATTCCTTGCGCATCTGTGCATCCTTTTCAATGATGATGGCTTTGGTTGATTCTTTTTTCTGTTGATGAATATATCTGGTGAATACTCCTGTACCTGCCCCTAATTCAACAATGGCATCCATTGTATCCCAAGAAATTTGTTCAAACATCTTTTTGGCAAGAAAAGAGGAACTTGGTGTAATGCTCCCAATATGGGTTGGCGACTGAATAAACTTAAATAAAAACGTTAAGCGGTCATTCGTTAAACCTATCATGAAGCTCTCTCTCCTTGTGGTCATCCAAAATTTTAAAAATTATATAAATATTCCTCTATTATATCCTAAAATGATTACATTCGATTAAACAAATGTAATCATTTTATAAATTCTATTCGTTGTCTGGAGATCAATGGCGAGTGGAAGCTCTACAGTACCCCTCATTCATTATAGACGTATGGCCGATCAGAAAGGTTACATCTATTAACGAGCGTTCCTATAATTATGGGAAATTGCAGTAATGTAATACAGCAAAAAGGCCTGACTCATCCAATGAAATCAGGCCTTCGTTTTCTCCGGTATTGGCTGCTTTTCTTAAAGAAACGAACCTTCTTTTATTATTTAGTATATCCTTTATAAAAAAGCAGTGCCAATGCGCTACCCCCTCAACAAGTTAAATTATACCAAAATTTACAAACATGTCAGGTCGATAGGCAGATAATATAACAAGGTCTTTCTCTTATTTGTAACAAAACTACCCGCACCAACGTCAAATAGGTAGATTGCGTTTTGGGAGTTGAAAAAATGAAACAAGATTTATATTTGCTTCCGCAGGATATGTTCGTTCAAATGGCCAATCACCTCAGCATGAAGCCGCATCATCTAGAATACAAATTGGGTGTATTGCTTATATTAGGTTTTTTCTTTTGTATGGTGCTAACTACCATTCGTTTAACGTTTCATTCTTGGAGCAGAAAGAAGACTTATTAGGAGCTTATAAGAGGTCAAAAATGATCACTTTCTTATGGTGGACGTGTCTAATTTTATCCGGGGTTGCGTCAATATACGGATTCACTAAACGCTCATGGCCTTTGCTCTTATTCAGTGGTCTAGTTTTCTCACCTGTTGCCTATTATTTTCTGGGAGCTGAAAATAGCCTCATGGCCATTGGATTCATCCCTATCATTCAATTATTATTAGCTTTTATTTTTTGGTTTAATGGAAGTAAAAATAAGCCAAACCAAAGTACTTAGGGAATCGATCTATAACGTTCACGGAATTGTCGAACTTGCTAATTTAAACACAGTGAAAATAGTGTTAAAATCAACTAGACAAAATAATACATAGGAGTGACACTAATGGATAAATTATTTATCGTAGGCTTAGCGGCAGTCCCAACTATTGCTTTCTTTGGATGGGCAATTTTTATTATTAATGCATAAGGAGCATCGTTTGCTCCTTTTATTTTTTCTCCAATCTCCTACTCCACTCGACAAATCTCCTCGTGCGTATTTATCTTTTAAGAGGGAAAAATATAAGCATCCTAAGCTATAGGGGGAGCATCCATGAAACAACAGCCAAGAAATGAAGAGCTCAAGCAAAGCAAGCAGTATATACCCAATCCGCAAACCGGTGAAATGATGGAAGTGAATACCTTCTCCGGGAAAGAGTTATTTTGGAGAGAAACCAACGAAAACAATGAAGAGTCTTAGATCCAAAAGCCGTTCCTATTATGAGGAGCGGCTTTCTGATTTCTACTTTACATTATTCTGTTCAACCAAAGGGTTCGCCCCACTTGTCGCTGTAGCTTGAACGTGGGATTGCAGACTTCCTAAAATGCTGTTGATTTTCGTAATATCATCCTGAAGCTCAACGGGGGTGTTCTCGGTCTCTCCAGGGATCATGCGCAAAGCCAAACATCCAGACTCATTCATGAAAGAGTTCCCCTTCATAAATGAGAATACCAATGGGGTTTGGTTGGGACTATTCATAAAGAGTAGTCGGGGAACAGAAACAATAGAACCTACAATAGATCACGTCAAGAAATCTACGGACTGGTGGAGGGACTGGCTGTAATGTATTCATCCCTGAAAAACAAGCTTAGCGCTTGTTTTTTTTGTTCCATCCAACCCTTTCCTTTGTTTTTATAAGCCGGTTTAACTAAAATCAGCTTAAGAAAGAGAGGGGTCATCATGCATTTCATTTTCGAATTTATTATAGGGCTCATCGTTCGTGTATTTGTAGAGATCATCCTGGAAAGAATCCTCTACGGCATCTTCCGCTTGCTTAGGTTCCTCTATACCTTGCTCAAAAAACCATTCGTTTAAAGAATAGCCTTCCTTGCAAATAAACAAGGTTTATTTTTAACTACATTAGTAAAGAACTGGTTATGGGCTTTAAATTTGGAGGAGGATTGATATGCCAAAGTGGATGAACCTTATGTTAGGTATCCTTATTTTCACCATTGCTTCTGCATGTGGCAGTCCTAATGCTGAAGATTATCAGAAGGATAAGGATGCAGCTGCTCAATTGATTGCACAATTTGAAGCTACACAATCACAAATCACCTATAAAGATCCCGCATCATTTACAAAAGGCGACCAATATCTAACCCCTGAATTCGCTAAACAATATCATGAATTGCGGGCCGGAATGGAACAATTTATAAAAGATTCAAAAGCGACGGTAAGCGGGACAGAACCAACCATCACCTTCATCGAACATGATGGCGATGATTTTCTTTTTAACTTTGAAGTTAACCGAACCATCACCAGTGAGGTAACCAACACCTCCGCTAATTCACAGGTTAAATATATTGTAACGGTTACGAAGCAAGAGAATGGGTCCTTTCTAATAAGTAATATGGAGGAACTGAAGGAATAAAAGAGACTGACTCCAAGTCGTGAAACCTGTCTCTTTTAAAAAAGCGGGCGAGGAAATCGGTACCTGGGACGAAAGAGTGAAACGCCCATTTTTACATTCCCGTGTTAAATAAGTGAAGAATTCGTCAATTAAAATCAAAATCAACCACTATACAATTGAAATAGTGGGCAAAGCTCCACCTAATTCAGCTTTATCTCCTCATTTCAGTCGTTTCATCGCCTTTAGTGGGTGTTTTTCCACCTAAAGGAAAGAAATAGTAATGATATGGAGATTTAGTTGGAGAATTTCCACTAACAGCCTCTTCTCTTCTCGTCCGGAACCTACTCTGACTCCAAAAATATTTTTAAAAAAAGGCTGCCCCCATTTACCGATGGATAAGGACAGCCTCATAAAAAACAAGTCTATTTATCCCCGCGAGCTCGGCTTTGCAGGGCCTGAATGGCATCCGCTTGTTGATGAAGCTGATCCTGGACCTGTCCAATCGCATTTTTTCGTTGTGGTTTATCATTTGGCTGCTTACGATCCGGCATTTTCTTTCACTCCTTCTGCAGGGTTTCGAGGTAAATATACATAAGATTATACGAAAAGGTAGAAAATATAACTGCTTGGAGTTCTAACGGAATCCAAGCAGTTATATTACTTATTTTTAAGTTGCCGGTGTTGGTGTTGTTGTACCTTCAGCCCCCGGAGCCGTTGGTGTTGGCGTTGTATCTCCCGCTCCTGGAGCCGTTGGTGTTGGCGTTGTATCTCCTGCCCCCGGAGTTGCTGGGGTTTGATCCATTTCCGGCGTTTCATCGGTTCCTGGGGTTTCATCTGTATCGCGTGTTGGAATTGTGATATATCCCTTATCTGCTAAATTTTTAATGACAGCGGCCATCTGTTCCCTGGTCAAAGGCTGGTTGGGATTAAAGAAACCTTGTCCCGTTCCCTGCATAATCCCTTGCTCCCGTGCCCATTCGATACTTTCGCTGGACCAGCGTGTGCTTGGCACATCCGTAAAGTATCCTTTATCAGCCGTTGGTGTTGCATCCGCTGTATTACGAATTCCAACGGATTTATCCAAACCACGTTGATTATTACCAGTTTGATCAAGGGAACGAGTACCAGCTTGATTATAGTTGCGAGTCCCTGCTTGATTATTATCATTCGCCATACCGCAACCAACCAGTGTACTTGCCACTAATGTAATCGCCATCAAAGACTTGATCGATTTCTTCATGATATCCCCCCTTCGTACCTATAGCTTTTGAAGGAGGGAAAGGTCTTAGTCTGTAAGTTCTTGGACGCAAAAAAGAGCCTCTTGAACGAGGAGACCCTTTTTTACTTTATTTATCTTATACCTGTATTCACGCCTGCAGCCATTCTCTATTATCCAACATATCTCTGTTTAAAACTTCCACCAGCTTATCGACAATGATAGGTAAATAAAGTGTTCCTTTATCAGCTTGCAGCAAATCTAAAGCCTCTTCTCTTAATTTAGCCTTGCTATAGGCTCTCAGACTTGTCATCGCATCAAAACTGTCGGCAATCGAAACAATCTGAGTTTTTAGATCAATATCTTCGCCACTCAACCCAAACGGATAACCCGACCCGTTTAATCTTTCATGATGCAATAAAATTATATATTTGATATCCATAAGAATCGAACGATGCGCGTTTAGAATTTCAAATCCATAAACAGGGTGTTTTTGTATCTGACCCCATTCCTCGAAACTTAACTTAGCCGGTTTAGTTAAAACATCCTTGCTGATTTTTAATTTGCCAATATCATGAAGTAATCCACCATAATATACAATTTCTTGTTCCTTCTTAGAAAAATCCATTGTTTTTGCAATGGCTAATGACAAGTCGGCTACTCTCGTGCAGTGATAGTAAGTGTCAGGATCATGCTCCTTTAATTTCCTAAGAAGCTTATTCAACTCGTTCTCCCCCAATCAATAAAAAACCCATCCTTCGAAAAAAGAGCATGAAAGATAGTAAACTGAACCCAACTTTTCCATAACCCGGCCAAACTAGCGAAAAGTGTGCCTTTAACTTGTAGCTTTGTCTCACTATCTTTCGTATAGGTTGCCGTTGTCTTAGGGAAGTAGCTTTATGTATTTATAAGTTGGTTTTTATTGAAATCTGTTGAATTTTGCAAAATATGTATACTAAATTATAACCCTTTATCCTAATATTTACAATACTTTCGGCTCAGATCAATAATTTTATTTAGTTCCAAAGCCCTGATATCCAAATCATCACAATCGAATATCTGACATATCTGTTTCACAATAAGGACACATCCAGTGATCATTGGAACTTCCATATGAAGGGGAGTTACAATAACTACAATTTTTTTTAAACATCCCAATAAACTCCTTCACTTATAATAGAAATATTTTAGCATGTGATGAAAACCTTTGATGTTAAGATTCGCTAAATTTTCCATTAAAAAAGAGCAAAATTGCGCGAAGGCAAAAAAGGCCTGATCAACATCCCAAAGGGTGAGATCAGGCTTAAGCCTTTAACTATACTAGCGAAGGAACCTGCAGCGTTGCAGCGAGCTGGTTCAATTCGTCTATTACACTCTCGCTGATCGGAATTCCCGTCCGCATCCGATCCTCTTCTATATTAAACTCAATTTCTCCTGGCAGATAGAGCTCTTCCACTCCGCTTGCTTTCACCGCATCTTTTACGTAGGAGGACAGAATAGTAGCCATCGTTTTGAAACGATCGACATCCATGAAGGAAGAAATGTTAATCGCCAGCATAAAGTGACCGATCGACTGTTTTTGAGTCAGGTCATACATCGACGGAATCATTTTAGAAAATTCCCCGCCGGATAATACACCGGTCAGCATTTCAATCATGAGGGCAAGTCCGAATCCCTTAGGGCCGCCCATGGGTAAAATGAAGCCGCCGTTTAAAACAGCCGAAGGGTCCGTGGTTGTCTTTCCGTCCTTATCAACCCCCCAGCCTTCCGGAATAGAGGTCCCTTTCGCTTTGGCAAACAGAATTTTGCCCAATGCCACATTGCTGAGTGCCATATCTAGAAGCAACGGGTACTTATTGTTGGTTGGTGCGGCAATGGCCAACGGATTGTTGCCCAGTACCTTCTCCGCTCCGCCTATCGGCGGCATTAGCGGAGCTGTGTTGCTCATGACGATGCCAATCATGTTCTTCTTGCTGGCCATCAGCGCATAATGGGCAGCGATGCCGAAATGGTTGCTGTTCTTAACCGTGACCGCTCCGATGCCATATTCTGCAGCTTTTTCCATTGCCTTTTCCATCGCTTGAGTGGCCACGACTTGACCGGCTGAAAAATCCCCATCATATACGGCGATCGCTTTGTCATCTTTTTCGACAATCACGTTGGACACGTTGCGAATATATTCTTTCTGAATGCGCTGGATATAGATCGGCAGTCTCATCAAGCCATGGCTGTGAATCCCTCTCGCATCCGCTTCAATCATCGTTTCGGTAATGATCTGCGCTTCTTGTTCCGGTACTCCAGCCTTCACCAAACAACGGTTAGAGAATTCGGCTAATTGGGTGGTTTGGATATCCATACGTTTCGTCCTTCTTCCTATTAATAAATTCCCTTATACTACTTCAACAAAAACCTGATTATCTTCAATGGTCACTTCGTATGTTTTCACCTTGACCTTTTCAGGATCAAACAAAGAGCGTCCGGTCTTGATATCAAATTCCCAGCTATGCCAAGGGCATCGCAGCACTTCTTTTTCCTGTTCGAAAATATATTCGCCTACATCATACCCGCTGCAGTTTTTGTCCAGCATGCCTGCGGATAAGCAAGGTCCCTTATGAGGGCACACATCGCGCAAAGCGTATACTTCCCCACTCTGGGATCGAACGACGACAATCGGCTTTCGGTCGATGGAAACCGCCTTTTTGCCTTCTTGCTTCAATTCGTCATAATTGCATATCAGATGCTTCATGTCATACCACTCCTTTTTGGCCTGATTGCCGGTGAGATTATAGGTTGTAAAAATGGCGTGCGTTGTCGAACATAATCTTTTGCCGCAAGCTGTCTGGCGTTCCATGCGGTAGCGTGCGTTCTGGCGGATCGAAGTCCCAGTGCGGATAATCCGAAGCGTACATAATCATCTCTTCCGAACCCATCATGTCAATGATATTCATAAACTCTTTCGCTGTCAGATCGTCCCACGGCTGGGTAGTAAACCGCAGGTTATCGCGGAAATAGTCACTCGGCATCCGTTTGACCCAAGGCGTTTCCTGTCTTAGTCCCTTATACGCCGAATCCATTCGATGCATCATGAAAGGAACCCATTCAAACCCGCCTTCAACTAAAGCGACCTTTAAATCAGGAAATTTATCGAATACGCCATTGGTGATCAAGCTGATGGTTTGTGTCATGTACGCTTGCGGATGTAAAGAGCGCCAAGCCACATAGTATCTCAAGAAGTCTCCGCCCTGAGCAGTTATTGTTGCGGAAAGATGCATGCCAATAGGCAATCCATGGCGGTTGGCTGCTTCAAAGATCGGATGATATTGCGGATCTCCCCAAGCAAAATCTCCAATCGGCAGCATGACCTGCTTCATCTGCGGGTGGGCGGCCATCCGGTCGATTTCGCGAACCGCTGCTGCCGGATCTCTGGGAATGGTGATCGAGCCCAAGAGCCTCTTATCCTTTTCTAGCCAATGCTCTACAGTATAGTCGTTGTAAGCGGATGCGCGGGCTGCAGCAAATTCATACCATCCATTGCATACCGTCGCTTCATAAAACCATCCAGTCAACACGGCATAGGTCATATTGTGCTCATCCAATAGCTGCTCCTTCATCAATTCATAGCTCGAACCGGGTGTAGAACCGTCCTCGGGACGGGTATCCATACGATATTTCGTTTCTTTTCTGATTTGGTTGAATGGGATGGATCTTTCCGGTACCCATCCATATTCGGAAATGTATCGTTTCCACTGATCTGGCAAATAAGGGAGCAAATCTTTCAGAGAACGTATTTCATGGTGCACATCAGTATCAATGAGGCCTGTGGGTTGTTTTTTTCGGCTGCTCGTTTCCTGCAAATGGTTTAATTCAGTTTGGGTCGTCATTTGGTTTTCCTCCTTATCCTTCATTCCTTACATGCTGTCGTCGATGCGTAACACAATTTTTCCGATGTTTTTGTTTTGTTCCATATATTCATGAGCTTCCATAGCCTGTGTCCAATCGAAAACCTGATCAATGACGGGAACGAGCTTGCCGTTTCTCAACCGGTCTTCGGCAAAGTGCATAAAAGCCTGCGTTAATTCAATTTTGTTGGATTCGGTACGGGATCTTAAGGTTGAGCCGATGAGTTGAATCCTTTTCCTCATAAGCGACTGGAGATTAAACTGTTCGAGCTGATATCCCCCCATGCCGCCGATCACGAGCCATCTGCCGTCCAATCCAATAGATTGTATATTTTGCTCAAAATACGAAGCGCCGACCGGATCGAGAATGACCTGAACCCCTTTTCCACCGGTAAACTCCGCTACTTTTTTCGAAAAATCCTCTTCCTTGTAATGGATCACATGCTGTGCGCCAAGTGACTGGCAGACCTCTAATTTTTCCTTCGAGCCAGCCGTTGCGATCGGGATAGCCCCCATCTCCTTAACCAACTGGATGGCGGCTGTTCCTACCCCGCTGGCGGCAGCATGGATCAAGACATAGTCGCCAGCGGATACCTTTCCCAAAACCGATAGATTCAGGAAGGCGGTCAGATAAGCTTCCGGAATGGCCGAAGCTTGCTCGAAGGAAAAATGATCAGGAAGGGGAATCGCCATGCCGGCGGGTATCACAACTTTTTCCGCATAGCCGCCGCCTGGGAGCAAAGCGCAGATACGATCCCCTGCTTTCCAACCGGTCACCTTCCGCCCTGCCTTCTCTACCGTCCCCGCCATCTCTAGGCCAAGAATCGTGGATGCACCTGCGGGTGGGGGGTACTTTCCTATTCTTTGCAATAAGTCCGCTCGGTTTAAGGCGGTTGCTTTGACAGAGACGAGCAAATCGTCGTCCCCTGGAACAGGATCCGGTGCCTGACCGATATACAACCGGTTGGTCAACTCTTCTACTAATACCGCTTTCAACATTTCCACGCCCTTTTAGTTTTTTTACAAACAAAAAACCCAGCAACAAAGAGCCTTCGCTCCTGTTACTGGGTCTTATCTACTTCGCCTGAGATAGAGTTTGGGTCTATCCCCATAGATAACCAGCTGTCTTCGAAATTATCGATTCGGTTTTGATTCTTGATAGCGGTCCCATGCCGAACGGAGCGCCTGTACTAGAGCTCCCTGGGAGGGAATGATGCAATGCTGCCTCACGGTATCCAAAAGAGGGTTAATGCCTTCCTTCAGATTATAGCCCTTCACTAAATCGCTGAGATAGTAGTTCATCAGGTCCGTGGTGCAGGTGAATTCGGCATCCTCAATCACTTCGGTCTTACAATCAATGACCAGTACAACGGCCATGGTTTTATACATTTCATAAAGAGTCGTACCTTTGGGAACTTGCGCAAATCCGGTGACCAGCACGGTATCTTGTGTTTTCATTCTGATCTCCTCAGCCTGAAAATATATTATTTATAAAATATTATATAGTCAAACAAAGAGAAGTTCAATAGGTTTTTGAAGGGTTTTATCCCCAAGTTTTGGTTATCCCATGAACCGTCCGCCGTTCACATCCAGTACGGTGCCTGTCATATACTTCGAATCATCGGACGCCAGGAAGGTCACCACTTTCGCCTGATCTTCAATCGTGCCGAGTCTTCTCAAAGGAATATCTTCGAGGACGGAAGTTCGTTCGGTTTCATCCATTTTATTCCAAGTTTCCTGCAAGCGTTCGCCGCTGATGACAAGCCCTGGCGCAATCGCATTGACGCGGATCTGATACGGTCCCATTTCCTTAGCCAAACGTCTGGTGAAGGCAATGATGCCTCCTTTTGCCGCAGCATAGGATACCCCTGTTACAATACTGGCGGTTCTACCTCCGATCGAAGCCAAATTGATCATACTCCCACCACCGGCTGCTTTCATCAGAGGGATCGCGGCCTGGGAACAAAGGAACGTTCCTTTCAGATTCACGCCGAGAACCAGATCCCAATGCTCCTCCATAATTTCCTCTATTTTTTTCGGTGTCCGCAATTCTCCCCCAGCATTGTTGACTAGAATATCCAGTTTGCCAAAGGTGTCTCGAATAAAGTCCATCAATGCAATGACCTGCTGCTTATCAGCAATATTGGCCGCATGTCCATAAGCGGAATAGCCTTCACTCCGTAAAGATTCAACCGCAGCAGCAACAGAAGCCTCATCCAGATCATTAATAACAACCGTTGCCCCTTCCTTCAGCATATCCAGGGCCATCGCATACCCCAAACCGCGCGCGGATCCGGTAATACAAGCAATTTTCCCTTCCAGTCTCATGACAAGCCCCCTAGCCTTAGATTTCCATATCAGTAGAAAACATATCTTTCTTTTTCTTCATTCCAGCGAATACGCTAGTCAAGATGATGATAGCTGTCAAAGCCAGTAATCCCGCTGCAATCGGCCTGGTGAAGAAAATACTGAAGCTTCCATTGGAGATCGCAAGAGACTGCAGAAGGGAAGCTTCAATTTCCGCCCCCAAGACAAGTGTTAATACGGTTGCTGCAATGGGAATATCCAGTTTTTTCATCAGATAGCCGATCAGTCCGAATGCAATCATCATTCCTACATCAAACATATTATTATTGACCGTGTAAGCTCCCACCATGGTGAACATCATGATAAGCGGCAGTAAAATCTTATAGGGGATTAGCACAACTTTTGCCCATAAATTGGCTAAAGGAAGATTCATCACCAGCAAAACAAGATTTCCAATAAACATACTGGCTATAATCGCCCATACAAAATCGGCATTTTCCTGGAACAATCTAGGGCCGGGCTGCAATCCATGCATGATGAGCGCACCCATAATGACAGCCACTGTAGGCGAGCTGGGAAGACCCAGCGTGAACAAGGGAATGAGGGCGCTTCCTGAGCAGGCATTGTTGGCCGTTTCCGGTCCTGCTACACCTTCAATAGCGCCCTTCCCAAACTTTGAGGGCTCCTTGGAAACTTTCTTTTCCAGCGTATAAGAGGCTAACGAGGCCAGTACGGCATTCGCACCAGGCATGAGGCCGATGAGAAATCCCAAACCGGTTCCTCTTCCAATCGATTTCATGGCCGGAGCCCATTCGCCTTTTCGCGGGAACAGCCCTGTGACCTTTTCCGGCTTCTCCATTTTCTGATTGCTCTCCGCATTCAGCAGGAGTTCTGAAATCCCAAACAAGCCCATCGCCACAATAACAAAATCGATTCCGCCCAGAAGCTCCGGCACGCCAAAGGTGAATCTCGTGGCTCCCGAGACCGGATCGATCCCGACCAAGGAAAGAATGAGTCCGATGGCCGCAGCGATAAAGCCTTTGACCAGGGACTTCCCCATTAACCCAATGAGCATCATCAGCCCGACCATCATTAAGGTAAAAAATTCAGGTGGGCCAAACCGCAGGGCAAACTTGGCCAGCATGGGCGCAATGAACGTCAAACCGAGCAGGGCAAAGATTCCGCCGACGAACGATCCCATTGCCGAAACCCCGAGAGCCACTCCCGCTCTCCCTTGCTTCGCCAAGGCATGCCCATCAATACAGGTAATTACCGACGCGGCTTCTCCCGGTATATTGATTAAAACTGAAGTCAGCGTACCGCCATACATCGCCCCATAATAGATTCCAGCCAGCATGATAATGGCGGATGTCGGATCCATCCCATAGGTGAGCGGAATCAGAATCGCTGTTCCCGCTACGGGCCCTAGGCCAGGCATGACGCCCACGAACATCCCGACAGACACCCCGAGGATGCAGTAGAGCAGATTTTGCCAGGTTAAGGCCTGGGCAAAGCCGTTAAGCAATAAATCTAGGGATTCCATATCCCCACCTCCTTACCATCCAAGCGAATTTACCGGCAGCGGTATGGCCAGCGCTTTTGCAAAAATCAAAAATATAACCAATGTAATAATGAAAGATAAGGATAATGAATAATACCATTTAAAGGAACGGTACAGCAGCAGAATCAAGGCTAGCGTGCCGGCGATCATGAAACCTGTGAACTCCACTATTAAAACAAACAAAACCATGGACCCAATAATGGCCAAAAACTCTCCCAAGGCCTGCTGCTTGGGGAAAATGTCACTGATCCTGATGGAATGCTTCAACGCACTCAGCAAATAAGTGACAGACAGGACGAATAAAAAGATACTGAGCCAGAAAGGAAAGAATCCTGGGCCAAAGCCTAACGGACCCTCAAAATCCAGCTTCATCGACTGATAGAAAATCACTCCGGAAAAAAATAGAATGGTGGCCGCAGCCCATACTCCCGCATTCCGCACGTTTTAGCACCCCTTTCTTAAAGAAGGGAAAAGGCGCAACGGCATTGCGCCCTTTCGCAAAACCTCTTACTTCTTCAATCCAATCGCTTTAAGCACTTCACCGTTTATGGTGTAATCTTGGTCAATTACGGCCTTGAAATCCGCAGAGCTCTTATAGACTGGGGCAGCCCCGATTTTCTTAAATTGCTCCACCACCGCAGGGTCTTCTAAAGCTTGTTTGAACGAATCATGCAGAATTTGGACCACTTCATCCGGTACATCCTTCGGAGCGACAAGTCCAGTCCATACATCCGCTTGGACATCAATGTTTTTCTCCGTCAAGAGCGGCACATCCTTCAGCTCTTCCGGCTTATAGGTACCTGAGATGAAGATCGGGCGAAGCGTTCCGTCTTGAATAAAGGGCAAGGCTTCTGTCGTTTGTACGACAGCCCCTTCGACATTTCCGCCAAGCAGCGCGGTAAGGGCAGGAGATCCGCCTTTAAACGGAACATGCTTGAGCTGGGCACCCGTTTTTACAGTAAAGTTCTCAATGGTAATATGCTGTGTCAAACCCGCACCGCTCGTACCGTAAGTAAATTTTTGCGGATTCGCTTTCACATATTCCAACCATTCTTCAAACGTCTTCCAAGGGGCATCCGCTTGGACAACCAGCACATTCGGTGTAGCTACAACCTCAATCACCGGCTTGAAATCTTCCGGCGTATAAGCAACGCTTCCATCGTGCGTCTTGATGGTGATCGGCCCGGATGTAGCCATCCCGATCTTATAACCATCGCCCTTGGCCTGAGCGACTTCCGACATCCCTATCGTTCCGCCTCCGCCATCTTTGTTAACGACGGCTACGGTTTGCCCATTCGGCAGATATTTATTGATAACGCCAGCTAGTGCTCTAGACGCTGTATCTGTCGTCCCTCCCGGGGAGAAGGGAACAATCAATTCAATCGGCTTTGTAGGAAAATCGACTTTCTTTTCTTCCGCTGGAGCACCCGTGGCTTGCGTTTCTTGACCGCCGCTCGAGCACCCTACAAGATTCATTGCAAGCGCGCCCACAACCGCTAGCGTCGATAAAAATCTCCATTTTTTCATAAGTAATCCCCCTTTATGATTTTTAAATATTTTTGTTCGTAACCTTATTGGATAACACGCCAATGCCTTCAATTTCCACTTCTACGACATCCCCATCATATAAAGGCGACACGCCGGATGGTGTTCCCGTGATAATTACATCACCAGGTTCTAAGGTCATCACATGAGAAACAAGGGAAATGATTTCGGATGCCGAAAATATCATATCGTTCGTGTTAGAATCCTGTCTGATCTCAGCGTTGACGCGAAGCTGAATCGGTGAACGATCCGGATCGATGTCGGTTGCGATTACAGGGCCAAGCGGCTTGTAGGTAGCAAAGGACTTGGCTCTCGTAAACTGGCCATCCTTCTTTTGCAGCACGCGGTCAGACACGTCATTACAAATGGTGTAACCGAATACATATTCAAGCGCCTCATCTATCGCCACCTCAGACGCTCGCTTCCCGATCACAATAGCAATTTCGGCTTCATGGTCATTCCGGTGCTCAGGGTTGACGAGTTGAATTTCTTCCTCCGGACCAATCACAGCTGTTGGAGATACCAAAAACATCATCGGTTCTTCAGGCAGCGGCTTGTTCATTTCTTCTGCATGCTTTTTGTAATTCAAGCCGATCGCCACCATTTTTCCTGGAACGACAGGAGCAAGCAGCTGCACTTGATTCAACGCAACTCGTTGATCCGTAAGCTTATATGCATCAAAAATCGAACCATCAATCTTAATAATTTCGTCCCCTTCAACTACTCCATAAGAAATGATACCGTTTTCTAAAAATCTAGCAAATTTCATTTCTGATCCCTCTCTCCATTGGCTTTTAATAAATAAAGACAACAAAAATAACCCATTGACAAACAACCCCCATCCCGGGCGCAGTTGTCGCTGAGTTATATCTACGAATCGAGAAATTATTTGTGGTAATTCCCCAATAGATATCCAGCATAACTAGATATTTATTACTTGTTTGAATTTTAACACACCACAAAAAACATTGTCAATATACTTATGTTGTTTACCTTGCAAAGGATCTACAAACTATTGATCAAGCCATATAGCAGTGCGGTTCTTTCAGCGATAGAATCTTTCCATAGGAATTCTTGCGGAGAATGTGCGTATCCTCCTACGACACCTAATCCATCTAAAACAGGCACACCCGTAACAGCAGCAAAATTGCCATCGCTTCCTCCTCCCGTCATCACTTCAGATAACTGGATTCCCAACGTGGAGGCCTGTTTTTGGGCCATTTCAAACAAAACCCCCGTTTGCACCGTTCGAACCATAGGAGGTCGATAGATGGAGCCTTCCACTTTCAGTTGGGTCCGGGCATTGCGGACTTGTAAGCCATGAAATGCCTGTTCCAGTCGTTCTGCCTCCGTCGGGTGCAGCACTCGCACATCCACCTCAGCCATAGCATAATCCGGGACCACATTGAACAGGGTCCCCCCCTTAATCTCTCCCACATTGATGGTTGTCCCGAGGCTTTCATCCGCCCAACCGCTGATTTGTACAATGCGATAAGCTAATTCTTCGATGGCATTCGCCCCATCTTGGGGATTGACTCCTGCATGGGCAGAGCGCCCGAAAACCTCCAAACGAAACTTTCCTCCGCCTTTTCGGGCTGTTTTCAAAGCTCCACCCTCCGCACTTGGCTCCAAGACGAGCACCGCTTCGCTTTTTCTTGCCTCCTCAGCAACGAGATGTCGGCCTGATGGGCTTCCGATTTCCTCATCGGACGTGCATAGCCACACCAGCCGGATATCCCCTGAAAGCCCTTCTTCCTCCAGTAACTCGAACAAATGATACATCATGACATAACTTGCTTTCATATCATAAACACCAGGACCCATTATTTGATCTCCTTCTGCCCTAAAGGGCATACTAGAAAGCGTTCCTTTTGGGTAAACCGTATCCAAATGGCTCAATATCGTAATCTGGCGATCACCTTTGCCCCAGGTGAACCGAATATGATTCCCATAGATGTCATCCGGAATCGTATCCGCCTGCAGCTGAAACCGTGAAAAAACCTTTATTAATTCCGTGCCCAATCGGTCGATTCCTTCCTTATCATGGGAGAACGATTCAATTTCCGTGAATTTTCTAATCAGTTCGATAGAAAGGGCTTCCTGCTCGATTAACCTCTGCTTGATTTGGCTTAACATTATAGTCCTCCTTCTTATCTTTGGTAAAAAAATCTTCATTGAAGCATTTCGGGGTAGCCAGACCCCCTTAAGAGGAAGCTTTTTATGCGTTTAAGAAAGTTTGTTCACTTTAGTGTTTTAGTGAACTTAAACTTTCTTAACAGTAAACAAATTCCGGCTGCTCTCCCTTTAAGGCATTTAATACGTTGCGGGCAGTGATCATCCCAACTTCTCGGAGCGCTTCATAGGTATACCCAGCCATATGCGGAGTGGCGATAAAGTTAGCCAATTCTAATAGCCGCGATTCCTTGGCGGGCTCTGCGGAAAACACGTCGAGGGCGGCTCCGCCTATCTTCCTTTCCTTTAAAGCGATATACAAGTCCTGCTCATCGATGATGCCGCCTCGCGCTGTATTCACAATAAAGGCAGTTGGCTTCATCGCTTCAAGCTGCTGCTTCGCAATCATTGCTTTGGATTGTTCGTTAAGGTCGGTATGAATCGTAATAAAATCGGACTCCTTATACAACTGATCTAATGGAACATAAATGACCAGGCCGGACTGGCTTAATTGTTGGTCGGGATAGAGATCAAAGGCCAAGATTTTCATCTGAAAGCCCTGGGCTCGGCGGATGACTTCCTTTCCAATTTTCCCAGTACCAATTACTCCTAGCGTTTTTCCAAACATCTCAAAGCCAATGACCCGTGGCCACTCCCCTTCCCTGACTTCGGTGAAAGAACGAGGGATTTCCCGCGCTAGCGACAGCATAAGTCCCATGGCAAGGTCTGCTACGGCATGACGATTGGCTCCTGGAGCAAAGGCAACCGGAATATCTTTCTCCGCTGCGGCCTTCAGGTCAATATTGTCCACACCTGCTCCATGCTTGGCTATGACCTTCAATTTCGGGACATGGCGCAGGACGTTCTGGGTGATCTTTTCCACCCCGACAATCAACCCGTCAACATCCTCCAAGGCTTTAGCTAGCTTTTCTTCGTTATGGCTGATCTCCGCAGGGAGAATAACCACCTCACACCCCTCCGCTTCCAAAAGATGAACCGGATCAAGCGAATACTTTCCGAAAGTTGGTGATGTAGATACGACTTTATACATAGATATTTCCTCCTTTTTTTAAATACCAATCAACCAAAGATAGAACGGAATGAGCAATAGCATAATAAGCGCGTATTTCAAGTTCCAGCGGATGGATAGCTCAAACACATCCACTTTCAATAGATGAGCCAATAGATTGTTTACGGCTGTGGCAGGAGAAACCGTATTCGAAATTCCCCAGCTGGCCAACAGCAGGACAGCAAAATATTCTGGACTAAACCCAATCAATTCCGGTTCGATACTCGTTGCAAGAATCGTCACCATGATAATGGGATGTAAGCCAACAACAGCAGATAAAACAATCAATAGGGAAATAAAAATGGCGGCTCCCAATGAAAACGAACCAAATACAGCATTCATCAATCCGATCAAATGTTCGCTAAGTTCTGCCTGAACGAAAGCGCCACTGAAAAAACCAGCAATCAGAAACAGCACAATTTCCTTTTTCATCCGCGGTATTCCTACATAAACGTGCTGTTGAAACTCTTCTGCCCAGAAAGCACCTTTACCGGATAAACTGCACCATAACAGCGGAAAAATCAAAGACACTAAGCAAATGATGAGCACCATTGAATAGGAAATCATCATTTCCATCAGTAAAACGAGGCCCATCACCAAAAATAGGAGAAGAAACAGTTCAATCACCTTACGCTTGGTTCTTAAAAATGGGATATCCCCCATCCCCTCCACTGGCTCTTCCCCTCGGCGCTGGTCTTTTGACCGGATCAACGGCAGATCCAGAGAGAACCCGACAACCATGCTCATCAGGGCCAGCCCAAGAGAATAAAGGACAATCGATGACCAGGCAATATGCAACTGGCTTAAGATCAGAGCCATGGCAGAAAAGTAAGGCGACCAAAAGATGCTGCTCACAAACCCTCGATTGAGAGCATTGGCGACCAAGCGGGACGAGTAAATATTGGACGCTTGTGTCAGTTGATGCACAATCGAAACCGCTCCAATATTCAACACCACCCCAAGAATATGGGTCAACAGCTTAGAACCGACATAGAAAAAAGAAGGTTCATTCATTCGGCGGGATAAGACCCATTTCAGCGCTTCGACATATCCACCCGCCCGAACCGGAATGCCCAGAAGGGGAACAAACAAAATCAAGGCGACCAAGGTCAGATTGACCCTCATGGATTGGAGCCATTCCTGAACAGAAGCTTCATAGTAAAACATTAAACCTACTGCGACAATCAGCATGACACCGCTTATCATTAATGTGGATCCCCGAATTCTTGGCATCACCCATACGATCACACCGAGAATAATGAAGCTGACCGCCGCCTCCACCTCCGGTACAGGGAAAATTTGCAGCATCAAATAGCCGAGAGCCAGTAAGCTAATGATCATCCCTTGACCTTTTTCCGTACGCGAAGCGGAAGGTGACGCCTTTTCCACCGGAACATAAGATTGAACACTCAAAGCCATGACCTCCTTTTGCAATGGCTCTGTTAACATTGGTTATTGATTTTTTGAATAGGTTCAGCAGGATTAGGCGGACATAGAGTTCGCTATTCTTGTGAAAAACAGATATAGGAGCTTTTTTCGGACATTGAGTTTGTTATTTGCTCAAAAATGTTGAAATAGAGCAGAATCTCAACAAAATAACGGAACCTATGTCCACACCACTCTCAATCATTCAATTTTTTCTCATTTAACGAATCTAATGTCCGTAATGGAACAGGATGGGCAAAATCAACAATGACATTTAACAGAGCCTTTACAATAAAAACAAAAAAACTCAGTCCAATGGCATGGAACTGAGTTCATCTACTAGATGAGAAGATTTTATTCAAACCTTCCCAATAGAAACCCTTTAAAAGGCAATATGATATCACTTACAGTGATTATAAAAGGTTTTCAATCAGAGTTCAATCATTTTATATTCTAGCCGTCCGGACAACCTCGGTCATCATCTTCAAATTGGGATAATTGCCTTCAAGGTATAAACGAACGACTTTTTCAATATCATAGTCCACCCGTTGGATCGATGTGTTCAATTTACCCTCTTCGATTTGAATCAGACCATATGAAGCTTTGGGGATTCCATCAAACGGCAGACCCACGCTTCCAATATTCATGATCACTTTACCATTGATATACCGAATATACGGTTTATGAATATGGGCGTACACATAAATCTGCGCATCCTGGGAGCTCATCAAGCGGCTTTCCAATACCCCATCCTCCGCGTTGGGAAGAACGACGTCAAATAAACTATCTGGTGTAGCATGAAATCCATGTATAACCGTTCCATTGATCTCACAATGAATGCGGGTTGGCAAACCTTCTAAGTACTCCATATCGGAAGGCTCAAGTCTAGAAACGATCCACTCGCGCTCGGCATTCATCATCTGAAGAGCTTTCTCGGGAACTTCCCCTTCGCGAACTCCTCGGACGACCCATTCGTCTGCATTCCCCTTGATGACTTCCGTATTCAATGATTGAATGAGCTCAAGGGAACGTTTGGGTTCCGGCCCGCGGTAGCAAAGATCGCCTAATACGTATATTTTATCGATTTCCTGTTTCTTTATATCGTTAAGAACCGCATCCAAAGCGATGGCATTTCCGTGAATATCCGAAATAAATGCTATTTTCATCCCTTTAACCTCCACTAGATAATAGTAAAAGTTTACCATTCTCTAGTTTTCAAGTCCAACAGGGTTGAATTTTGCGAGTTATGCATGTTCAACTTTGTTAAAAAAGCATAATGAAAAAACCACCACACCGGGTCGGTGAAGTGGCTCAGAGAGTCTCTATTAATTTTTGATATTGATCTGTATTTGGGCTTTTGAACGGGCTTCTTCCAGCCATTTTTGAGCCTCTTGCTGTATCTTTGCACTTTGCAAGTACTCTTTCACCATTTCTTTCTGGTTGGCTTGTCCATCTGGAGGTAATTGGGCTAAATATTGATTAACTTCTTCGTCCGAGACGGTTACCTTATCTGAAAACATTTTTTTCTGTACGATATTAAACGCAAGATTATCCTTTAATTCACTTTCCGTGATTTGACTTTCTGTGAGTGCATTGTTGTAGTTTTCGCCTAACTCACTTTTAATTTTATCTAATTCTTTATTGATCTCTTCTTCTGTTGCTTGAATATTGGATTTCTTAGCCTCTTGCTCTAGCAACTTCTTGTTTATCAATCCGTCAAGGACTCTTTCCCCTTCTAGCTTGTACAATTCTTCAAGAAGCTGTTCCTTCTTAATCGATTCTCCATTGACAATCGCAGCGGTTTTACTATTTCCGATAGAAGCGGACGCTTCTTTACTCATCATAGAATCCTGTACGACAGCGATACCGACTATGATCACACATAGGGTTAGAAAACTAAGAAGCCATTTGTTGAAAACTACCTTCATTGTGCACCTCCTCAAGATAAACCTATTATAAAACATTAACCTTAAAGAAACCTTAAAAATAATGAATTTTATTTTTCCACCTTATTCATTGATAGCTCAAAATGGCTCGAACACTAGAGTTACCCCTCTTATTGATTAATCTCTCGAAGGAAATCTATTAGAATAATTTAGGAAAATGTGACGAATATAACATCTTTCTATAAGAAGGATCCTTACAATAAAAAGGCAGGAAAGAAAACTTGGAACGACCTTTGAAAGGAGAGACTTACCTTTGGGCTTTTATGAGGAATACAAAAAGCTGAAAAACATTCCCTTTGAGGAATTTTTTCAAAATTGCAATCAAGGGATGGTTAAACGTGTATTAGAAAAGGATCAGCTAGACGAAAGAGATTTTTTAATTTTGCTTTCCCCCATAGCGAAGGAATTCCTAAAGGAGATGTCAGAGAAGACCCGGCAGTTAACCACGCAACAGTTTGGCCATCAGATTCAATTGTTCACACCTATGTACCTTGCAGATTATTGCGTAAATCATTGTGCCTATTGCAGCTTTAGTATCATACACGGCTTTGAGCGGAAAAAGCTGAGTATGCAAGAGATTGAGGAAGAAGCGAATCAGATCGCGAAAACAGGGATTAAGCAAATTCTGATTCTAACAGGGGAATCACGAATTGAAACCCCAGTTTCTTATATTAAAGAAAGTGTTCAAGTACTAAAAAAACATTTCTCGTCGATAGCGATTGAAATCTACCCGTTAAATACGGAAGAATATCAAGAACTAGTGGAAGCAGGTGTAGAGGGACTCACTATTTATCAGGAGGTCTATAATGAGGATATCTACAAAGAAATCCACATTAAAGGACCCAAGCGAAACTATCTGTACCGGCTTGATGTACCAGAAAGAGGCTGTATTGCAGGAATGCGTTCTGTAAATATTGGCGCCTTGCTGGGAATGGATGATTGGCGTAAGGAATCTTTTTTTACAGGAGCACACGCCAACTATCTGCAGAATAAATATCCATTAGTCAATATCAGTATTTCCCCTCCTAGATTGCGGCCCCATTTAGGCAGCTTTCAGCCGAAATCGGTTGTCAGTGATGAGGATTTGATCCAGATTGTACTCGCTCTGCGGCTGTACCAACCCAAGCTGGGACTAACCTTGTCCACCAGAGAAGGATCGGAACTGCGCGACCGGATGGTTCATCTCGGCATTACCAAAATGTCTGCCGGTGTATCCACAGAAGTAGGTGGATATTCTCAGCAAAATGAAGAGAAAGGGGTCCAGCAATTCCAAATCTCAGATGAGAGAACGGCCGAGGAATTAATCGATAGGTTAGTCAACCAAGGCTATCAGCCCATTTTGGACAAAAATGCTCTTGTTAAGGTATAAACATCGAAACACGCTGTTGTTCCGATTCTAGTGATCAGGGCAGCGTGTTTTTCACGATCCGCTATTCCTTCGATTCCCTGAAGCCGCTCTAATAAAACATTCCTTATATCTTCCTCTTCTATTAACTCTACCAGTGCTTTAGCATCAACTCTATCTTGCTTCAATCGACTCATCTCTGCTTGATAAACCGCTATAACAGCTTGTATCTGTTCCAATGTCAAATCTTGAAGCCCATTAGGAGTGGAAATCGAAATCCTTTGAGTCTGAGCAGCGAGTTCTACCACTTCCTTAAATAAATCCCAACGCTCGGTATCCTGGATGAACTCGCTGGAAATAGAATAAGCTTTTGGTCCAATGATGATCTGAAGATCCCCAATCTGGGGCATTTCAAAATGGTTTCCGGATAGTAATATACGCACGACATCAATCCATGTCTCTTCACTCATAGCAGATAAAGAGAAGTCAGGGGAAATTCCCACTTGATTATAGCTATTTCCTTTGGGTGTTAAGATCTGAAAACTCGTATACTTTAACAACCCGCCATTGGATAAGTCCACGTTATTTTGACCCACCCCTTTACCGAAAGTCGTTTCCCCCAACGTTGAGGCCTTCTCATGCTCTTTCATCGCGCTGACTACAATCTCCGCAGCACTAGCTGTTTCTTTATTTGTGAGGATGACGATCGGTACGGGGTAATCATCATATAAATTTGTACTCCAAAAGATCTCCTCATCTCCATTGCGGTATCTTAAGACGCTTGTCACTTCATCTTTTGGAATAAAGGCAGATAGGATATGTGCGGCAGACGAGATAAATCCACCGGGATTATTCCGAAGATCAATGACCAGTCCATTCACCGTCGAAGGATCAGCTTGATCCTGTAACCAACCTAACGTTTGGTAAAAATCTTTCCCGGTCTCCTCTGTGAAATGATTGATTAATATGTACATCAATTGCCCATCTATCATGGAGCCCTTTACCGTCGACTGGTAAATTTCTTCACGAGTGATGGAGAAGGAGAATTCGCGCCCTTCCCGCCTAACGACCACAGTTACCTCGGCCCCTGGTTCCCCCAGGAAAGGCTTTGCTCGTTCTTCTTCAGGAAGCTCCGACAAAATCCAGTCATCCACCTTCGTAATCACATCCGTTACTTCTAAGCCTGCTCTTGCAGCTGGTGAATCTAAAATCACCTCCGTCACCTTCATCCCCTCAACATCAGGAAACATCACGACCCCGATCCCAGCATACCTGGGATTTATATCTTCGAGAAATTCTTGATATTCCGTCGGATTCATGTAGCCCGTCCACGGATCATCATATTCGTGAGCCAACGCATTTACAATCGACTCAGGAGTATGGTTTTGGTTTAGAATATGTTGCTGAACGTCATATAGATAATTTTCACGTAATTGCTGGCGGATTTCCCCCAATACAAATAAGTCTGGAGAAGTGTCGGAAGATGAATGAGAGTTAGGCCCTTGTTCAACTTTGCCTCTCACCTCTAAGAAACGGGCTACCACCAGAGCCACTTGTTCCCTTCGCGCATTCCCTTGAGGATCGAAAAGGTTGCCCTCAGCCCCGTACATCAATCCCAGTTCTACCGTTGCTCCCACGGCATCTTTTGCCCATGCGGAAATCTTATCTGTATCTTTAAAAGTTAGAAGGGACCTCTTGCCTGGAGAATCAAGGTCAAGAGCACGAACCAAAATCGTTGCCATCTGTTCACGCGATAGGGCTTGCCCCGTGCCAAACTGATTCGGTCCTACTCCCGCTATGATGCCAGCTTCAGCCAACGCCTCTACCGCTGCAAAAGCATAGTGATCCTGGGGCAAATCGGAAAAGGCAGCATGGCTAGACGAATGATTGGCTTCTAGGCCGAGGGCTTTGGCTAGGATAATAGCAAAGTCTTGCCTCGTCACCAAACCGGCAGGATGAAATTGTCCATTTCCTATTCCATGTATCACTCCCTTGGCCGCAAGCTCTTGGATGGCCTGTTTCGCGTAAGAGTTTTCAATATCTGAAAAGGAGATTTCCGCCATCGCACTAGAGAGGGGTGAACTTAAAATAAGGAAGGAAACTACTGATTGGACTATCTTTTTACTTACTTTGCGCGGAAACAAGAACAACGATTGATCCCCCTCACTAAAAATAGAAAAATTTACTAGCCGATCTTACCTTGCTATATTACTACACTATTTGATACGTAACTACTAGAAATACATAAAAAAGAAAGAAGAGCACAACACCCATGCGCTCTTCTTTCCTTACAGCAAGCCGTCTATTTATTCATCCCGCCCATCACGATCCCGATCTCTGTTATGCGGTACGTTTGGCAACTGGCATCGAAGATGCAGCCGTTCCTTTTTTAAGGAATCCAAAAGGAGCTCCTAAAGATAAAACCTTTCTTTCAAAGAAGTTATTTAAGAAAATCGCACCGCAGGCATAAAAGCCCAACAAGGAAATGCTGAATTCAGAGATGGCCGCGAGCTTAGAGAATAGCGCAGCATTGATCCCTAATGTGGCTAGTCCCAGCGATATAAATAAAACATCAATGAGAACCAAAATGGCAGCGAACACTTTATTCGTTTCAAATGCCGCAACGGTAATGAATATGGAGAAAATCAGGTATCCAAAGAAAGCAAAGGCTAGTTGCTTTGGGTCTGCCAACGAATCCACTTCACCGAACCAGCCTAGACTGATTGCCCAGTGCATCGCAACTCCCATCCAGAACAGCCCATAAACGCCCAGGACAATGGAGCCGAAGTAATTATTTTTCTTAAAGTCCACCGTAGAAGCCCAGATTTGAGCCAAGGCTCCCAAGAAGATGGCCCATGGCAGTACAAACGTCGTCCCTGATGTCCACCCCATTTTTTGCGAGGCCGCCACAAAGGTTACCATGGATAACCCAAAAACGCCAAGTGCTGTAGGATCTGACATTTTGGTTTCTGTTACAACTACATTCTTTTCCATACTACTCCACTCCCTTGTTTTGATATAGAAAATACCCCGGTTAAATCCTGCTAACAGCGCTCTCCTGGTCTTTCTCTATTTATTCGCTGCGAACAGAAGGGATATATTCTTTCTGTTTAAACACTTAATTGGGACTGACTCAATACTTGCTTAATATCGCTGAATACCTTTGCGATTTCTTGCTGGCCATCTAGGTTTCTTACCAGTCCCTTTTGTTGATAGTATGCAAGAAGAGTTGCCGATTGCTCGATATTGATATCTAAGCGAGTAGCCACCGTTTGTTCGTTATCATCATCGCGCTGATGCAATTCTCCACCGCATTTATCGCAGATTCCCGCTTGGACCGGAGGATTAAAGGCAAGATGGTAACTGGCTCCGCATGGTTTGCATATCCGCCGGCCAGTCAAACGAACCATGAGTTCCTCTCTAGGCACTTCAATATTGATCACATGATCAATGTGACGCCCCATTTCTTCCAGGGCTTTACCTAATGCTTCAGCTTGTACAACCGTACGCGGAAATCCATCCAGCAGAAAACCATTCTGGCAATCATCGCTTCCTAAACGCTCTTTCACTATGCCAATCACCACATCATCCGGAACCAATAATCCCTGATCCATATAAGATTTGGCTTTTAGGCCCATTTCGGTTTGTTCCTTTACTGCGGCTCGAAACATATCCCCAGTAGAAATATGCGGAATCTTATATTCCTTCACCATAAACTCCGCTTGTGTTCCTTTTCCTGCCCCTGGCAATCCCATTAAGATCATGTTTGTGCTCATTCTCTTCCTCTCCTCCTCATCTTTTGCACTTTGTTTTATCTATGTGTTTTAGATTAAAACCTTGCATCAATATAACAAACCGACTAGTTGGTTTGTTATTGCAATGCCCTCTTTATGACACCCCAGTATCAGAGATGGTTCAATTCTAAAGTCCAATTATAGGTAAACACATCATATTACTATGGTTTACTCTCTCTGAATAAAGAGCGTTCTCATTTTACAGATTGAATCTCTTTTTCCATAAATAGTTAGCTTACTTGTATTATAACAAGCATACTATTAAATTCAATACTTTTTTACATTTTATATAAAAACCCCCTACATTTAGAGTTGACTAGAAGTCCTTTCAAGCTAGAAATGGCCGCAAATGAGTGACCGATAACAGCTTTACCGACCAGAAATTTGATTCCATAGACCTAGATAAACATGGTTTATAGGCGTTTTTACCCGCATATGAGATTATATCAAACTAAATGCAATATACACATAAAACTCAATAGAATTAATTTAAAATATTTTGTTTACAAATCAAAAACCTTGATTTACAATCTGTCCTATAACACTATAACACAGATAGAGAATAAGAGCATCAAAAAACAAGGGAGTGGAGAAACCATGAATAATACCAGATCTCGGGAGATATCCTCCTTCAATTTGCAAGCGAATTTAAAAAACTATGAGGAAACGGCCTCTCAATTTGACTGGATGGATATTGAAAAGGAGTTTACCTGGCATCAGACTGGAAAAGTGAATATCGTATTTGAGGCTATTGATCGTCATGTCCAGGTAGGGCGCGGAGATCGAATAGCTTTATACTTTACCGATGGAATGCGAGATGAAAAGTATACCTATCGGGAATTAATGGAGTTATCATGCCGTTTTGCAAATGGCCTCAAACATCTCGGCATCGCCAAAGGCGACCGGGTGTTCCTCTATATGCCTAGAAGCCCGGAGTTATATATCGCTCTTTTAGGGGCCGCTCGAATCGGCGCCATCGTCGGCCCGCTGTTTGAAGCGTTTATGGAAGGAGCGGTTAAAGACCGCCTGAACGATAGTCAGGCCGTAGCCGTGGTCACTTCCCCTGAGTTAAGAGAAAGAATAGCGGATCAGGAGCTGCCTGATTTAAAGCACATCATTTTAGCGGGGCCAGGCAACGAATCTCTTCAGGAAAAGGAACTTCGTTTTGAAGAGCTCATGAATCAGTCCGATCAATATGTGATGGAGTGGGTAGATCGCGAAGACGGCCTCATCCTGTTCTACACTTCTGGCAGTACGGGAAAACCGAAGGGCGTACTCCATGTCCACAACATGATGATTCATCAGTTTGCCGCTGGAAAATGGGTTTTTGATTTTCAGGAAGGCGATATTTACTGGTGCACCGCTGACCCCGGTTGGGTAACCGGTACGTCTGCCGGCATTTTCGCCCCCCTCTTGCACGGGATTAGCAGCGTTTCTCGCGGCGGGCGATTCAAACCGGAAAATTGGTATGAAACGCTTGAGAAATATTACGTCACGGTGTGGTTTAGTGCACCGACCGCGTTTCGGATGCTGATGTCCCAAGGCTCTGAATTGCCAAAACGATATAACCTGAGTTCAGTACGACATATCTTGTCCGCTGGCGAGCCCCTCAATCCGGAGGTCATTTACTGGGGATTGGAAACGCTTGAGCGACGAATTCATGATAACTGGTGGATGACAGAAACCGGATGCACCATTTGTGCGAACTATGGATCCATGCCAATACGCCCCGGTTCTATGGGAAAACCGATGCCAGGCATTGAAATGGCCATTGTCGACGATGAAGGTAATGTGCTGCCTCCCCTTCAGATGGGTAATCTCGCAGTAAAGCCAGGATGGCCCGGCATGATGAGACAAATTTGGGGCGATCCGAAAAAATATGAATCGTATTTCTTGAATGGCTGGTATGTAAGCGGCGACTCCGCCTATCAGGACGAGGATGGATACTTCTGGTTTGAAGGACGCGTGGACGATGTGATCAATACATCAGGCGAACGCGTGGGACCGTTCGAAGTAGAAAGCAAGCTTGTAGAACATCCCGCTGTCGCTGATGCCGGTGTCATCGGGATTCCCGACCCCGTGCGCGGAGAGATCATTAAAGCCTTTATCACCTTAAGGGTGGGTTACCAGGAGAACGAAGAATTGATTCAAGAGATTACCCAGTTTGTTCGAAAAAGACTCGCTGCCCATGCCGCTCCCCGCGTGATCGAATTCAGGGATAAACTCCCTAAAACGCGTTCCGGAAAGGTCATGCGCCGTGTTTTAAAAGCCTGGGAATTAGGCTTGCCTACGGGGGATTTATCTACGATGGAGGATTAGCATTACCAATAGCCTCACCCTTTTAATGGGGAGAGGCTTTTTGTGTATTTTTTTGCAGTTTAGTCAGCGATTTCTACTCTTTACACAAAAATTAAAACTGTTTAGGACAAAACTATACGCAACATTCGAAAACTTACTATAATTGGAGTAACTCGAAAATCACTTAAACACGATATTAAAGGAGGAAACGATGAAAACGACCAAAAATCGCTGGCTCATTGCTTTATCCGCTATTGCTATTCATCTCTCGATTGGTTCTGCATACGCTTACAGTGTATATAAAAAGCCATTAACCGAAACCCTGGGTTGGTCAGAGACAAATGTTACTTTAGCCTTTACCATTATGATGGCGCTTGCAGGATCGTCCGCAGCCATTTTCGGAAAGTTGGTTGAAAGACTGGGTCCAAGAAAATCAGCCCTGCTCGCCGCTGTCTTGTTCGGTTTGGGACAAGCTGGCTCCGGATTTGCCGTTGCTGCCGACTCCTCTACGCTTTTCCTTCTTACTTACGGTCTATTAAGCGGTTTAGGATTAGGGATTGGTTACATCTCGCCCGTATCCACACTGGTAAAATGGTTCCCTGACCGAAGAGGCTTAGCTACAGGAATGGCGGTACTTGGGTTTGGTTCAGGAGCGCTTGCTACAGCTCCAGTTGCTGCAAATCTAATTGTAAGCGTTGGCATTGCCAACACGTTCTACATTTTAGGCGCATGTTACATCACACTCATGGTGCTTGGCGCGTCCTATATTGCCCCTCCTAAAGAAGGTTGGATGCCAGACGGCCTGAAGAAAGCGATTGCATCCGGCCAAAAAGTAGTGATCAAAGACTTAAGACAATTAACTTCTAAAGAAGCGGTTAAAACCAAACATTTCTGGATGTTATGGACCATGATGCTGATCAACACGAGTGCTGGCATTATGATGATTTCTGTAGCTTCTCCTATGGCTCAAGACGTCGTTGGGTTATCCGCTGCTGCGGCAGCTACTATGGTAGGAATCATGGGAATCTTTAATGGGGGCGGCAGATTGGGCTGGGCGGCAGCATCCGACTATATTGGTCGCCACAATATATTCTTAATCTTTTTTATCATCCAAATCGTAGCGTTTGCAACCCTCCCTTTAACAACCAATGTACTTGTGTTCCAAGTCCTGATCTTTCTCGTGGTGAGCTGTTACGGCGGCGGTTTCTCTAATCTCCCTGCCTTTATTGGAGATTTATTCGGAACCAAACAACTCGGTGCCATTCATGGCTACCTTTTAACAACATGGTCTCTCGGCGGGATCATTGGACCGTTGTTAGTCAGCAAAATTAAAGCCGCAACAGGCAGTTATATACCAGTGTCCTATGTTTTCCTTGCATTAATTACGATCGGCTTCCTCATTTCGATTCTCCTTCGCGCGGATATCAAAAAGTACCGAAGCCAACAGCAGCAAAAAGAAGGAGTGGCATAAACGACTGTTCATAAAGTGTAAACAGATAAACTTGGCAAGAAACTAAAAAAGGAGTCAAGAGCTGTAGAGCTCTTGACTCCTTTTTTGTTCTCTTTCCACATTGTAAACCTAGAAAGTGCAATCAAATCAATATGGCCCACACGATCATTGTGACAACGATGGTGGTTACCCCTTGCAATAAGGTGGCAGTCGTTTGTGCCCTATAGGCATCTGTGACTTTCATTCCGGTGAATTCCGTTACGACCCAGAAGAAGCTGTCATTCACATGGCTAACGGTCATGGCCCCTGCCCCAATCGCCATCACGACTAATGCCAAGGGCAGCGCCCCTTCGATTCCCATAGCAGGCAGCATCGGTGCAATCAAAGAAGAGGTGATTACCAAAGCGGCCGTCGATGAGCCTTGAGCGGTTTTAAGAGCGGCAGCAATCAAGAATGGAATGAGCAGGAACATGGCCCCGCTGAACATATCCCCAATAGACCACCCTTGGATCACATCGGCAATGCCCGTGTTTTTAATCACCGAGCCAAAGGCGCCGCCAGCTCCCGTAATCAACAAGATCGGTGCGGCATCTGTCAAGCTATTCCCGATCCAGCCCGTTAAGGTTTCTTCGTCAAACTTAGGCAGAAGAGCAAAAGAAGCAAAAATCCCCATAAGGAGTGCGACGATGGGTGTACCTAAGAAATTCAAGAAACCGGCTAGTGGACCCTCCATGGCCTGGAACTTGACGATCGAGCTTAGGGCAATAAGAACAATAGGCATCACAATGGGCAAGAAAGACTTAAAAGTAGATGGCAAGACACCGAATGACTTCACAATCTCCTCATAATCAAAGTTCTCGTGATCATCCGGAACTTCGATTTTGCTCGCTACTTTCGTGGCCCAAAGATAACCCACGAGGACCGCAGGAATCGCGATCAGAAGTCCAACCACAATAATCGTACCCAAGAAATCGCTCGCCCCTATGTTACCCGCAGCGGCAATCGGCCCTGGGGTTGGAGGGACTAAGGTATGGGTCGCGTATAAGCCAGTGGCCAAGGCGACAGACATGGAAGCTATGGCCACTTTGGCCCGCTTGGCTAACGCTTTTTTTAAGCTGTTTAAAATGACAAAGCCAGAGTCACAAAAAACGGGAATGGAAACGATATAACCGATCAAGGACATCGCGAGTTGAGGTCTTTTCGGTCCTACCACGCGCAATACCACTTCGGCCATCCGCAGAGCAGCACCGGACTTTTCCAGCACCGTCCCGATGATCGTACCGGCCACAATCACGATCCCGATCGAGCCCATGAGTCCTCCAAATCCGGTATTAACGCTCTCAACCACCTTATCCAGTGGCATTCCGGAAGCGATTCCGATAAAAAATGCGCCTAGCAAAAGGGATAAAAACGGATGCAGCTTCAGCTTGGCCGTGGCAAGGACCACTAGGACCACTCCAGCTGCTAAAACAGCAAATAACATAAATCTCTCCTCCTATATGTTATGAACGATGATGTAATGCGGCGAGGTAGGTTCGAAGCACTTGCTCCGCTGTGAGGGAAAGCAATTCCTCTCCCCGGTCCATCGCTTCCTGCAACGACATGGGCGCGCTTACTATGCTGTGAATACTGTGTATGCCGTATTGGTATAGCGTATCGATCCCCTTCCCAATGGAACCGGCAAGGGCCATTACGGGGATTCCTCTCTTGGCTGCTTCCTGGGCTACCCCCATCGGCGTTTTTCCCGATGCGGTCTGGAAGTCAATTTGACCTTCACCGGTAATGACCAGGTCGGCCCCTTCCATTGTCTCTCCCAGCCCGGTATATTCAATGACGATGTCAATTCCGCGTTTCGTTTGCGAGGGGAAGAACGCCTGGAAGGCCCCACCGATTCCGCCGGCGGCACCAGCCCCTGGCCGGTCGTGAAGGCGAATCCCCGTATGAGCTTCAACTAAATTTGCCCAGTGATTCAAATAGCCGTCCAGCGCTTCTGCCATCTCGGGTGAAGCTCCTTTTTGCGGGCCGAATACATGAGATGCCCCATATGGTCCGACAAGGGGGTTTTGAACATCCGTTGCGATCAAAAACTCCGCTTCAGCTATTCTCGGATCGAATTCGCGGCTATCGATCTCGGCAATCCGATGCAGTTCCTGTGCGCCCATCCCGATCGGCTTTCCCTCTGCATCCAGCAGTTTCATCCCCAAGGCCTGCAGCATGCCGATTCCGCCGTCATTGGTTGCGCTTCCGCCAATGGCCAAAATGAATTTTTTGCAATCGTTATCTAAGGCGCTCTTGATTAATTCACCGGTTCCGTAAGTGCTCGCCTTCATCGGATCACGCTGTTCAGGCGTGACGAGATATAATCCCGAAGCACTGGCCATTTCGATGATACAGGTTTCTTGATCGCCAAGAATTCCGTAAGCGGCTGCCACAGGTGCATACAACGGGCCTGTAACCGTAACTTCCACTTTTTGTCCGGAGGTAGCGGCAACTAGACTATCCATCGTCCCCTCTCCCCCATCCGCTACCGGAACCAGGCGCAAATCCGCATTTGGCAATACCTTTTTTATCCCTCTGTCTATTGCAATGCATGCTTCCCAAGCAGACATGCTCCCTTTAAATGAATCTGGTGCAATGACAATCTTCATCTTCCCCCACCGCCTTTTCAAAACGCTTTCAAATCATAATCTTTATTATAGACAGACAATACAATAAATTCATTGGTTACCATATACAAAAAAGACGGTTTATTCGAGGTTCATTTATGTGTATGATTAACAATATCAAAAAATTCAAAGGACGAATTCCGATATGCTAACGAAAGAGATAGCGAGAGAAATTGTTGAGCAAACAATGATCCGTTTAAACCGGAATATCAATATTATGGACCATGAGGGAAAGATTATCGCTTCAGGCAATCCGGATCGGATTGGTCTCCTGCATGAAGGAGCCCTGGAAGTTTTGCGCACCGGAATCCCCCTGCTGGTCACCCGCCACCATCTGGATCACTGGGAAGGAACCTTGCCGGGAATGAACCTTCCGATCCAATTTCAGAACCAAATCATTGGCGTGATCGGCATCACGGGAGAACCGGAGGAGATTCAGGAATTCGGCGAACTGGTGAAGATGGTCACGGAAATGATGATTAACCAGTCGTTTATCGCCTCTCAGCTGGAGTGGAAGCAACGGATGAAGGAGCAGATTTTCGAAGATCTCCTTCTGGAGCAGGCTCCCCAGGAATCCATTCGGCAGCGGCTAAATCTGCTTAACCTGCAATGGATTCCCCCTTTTCAAGTAGGCTTAGTAGAAGGCACCCATAGCACGCTGAAAAAACAGGAGCTCATTGAAAAGATGGCCCAAAACCTGGATGAGAAACGAGTCATGATCGGATCAATAGGCGCTAATCGATTGTTTTTCCTTTTTTCAGGGATTCCCGAAGCCCTCATTTACCGAAAAATGGATCACCTCCAAAAGTTCTTGCATCAGATGGGGATTGATCATCGCATCGGCCTAGGCACCTCCAAAATCGATCAGGGAAACATCCGCTATTCCTTAGATGAAGCAAAAGCAGCTTTAACCTATGGCACCCCCAGTCAAACCTTGATCAGCTACACGGAAATCGAGACAAAAGCACTGCTTTCGTCAGTCGATGCCTACGCTAAAGAACGGTTCCTCGAGCGCATTTTAAACCAGATGCCTGATAAGATGCTGGACACCCTGGATGTGTTCTTCCGCTGCAACCTAAACATTGGCGCATCGGCTAAAGTGCTATATATCCATCGCAATACGCTAAATTATCGGATCAGCAAAATGAAAGAGGTGACAGGCTATGATCCGCTGCAATTCCAGGATGCGGTTTCCCTTCAGTTAGCCCTATGGCTCCATCAGATAAAACAACGGCACCGGGAATAGGGCCTTGTTGGAATGGGCAGGGAAGATGCTGTTATTGGATCCGATGCTTGGCCACCGTTTAATTCTGCATGGGGATATGCTAAAATGGAGTACAATAATAGAAAAAGCTTCATTGAAGTTTATACTTTCTTATTCCGTAAAAAGCTACAGATGCTGGCACATCTGCAGCGACATTGCACAAATCGATTCCCACTGGGGATCGGCTCATACCTCGTGAAGGAAGACCTCCTAAGCTCGCCGGCTCAAGGGAGGTCTTACTTTTTATCTTTTGACAGCATGGTGACTACAACTTGAAAAATCGTTGCGACCAATAGCCCAGATCCAACTAGCAGACTCAATGCTTCGTATACTGTTATGATCTCACCCCCTTCCATCCTTAGATGGGAAAGAATGAGCGACCGCCCTTGAGTGAGCCTATCAATTGTACAATACTGGTATTATATCACAACTAATTAAAAATAGGAACATTTGTTCCCCTTTTTGTTTACCCATTTCTATCGGGGCTTATTTGCTTTTATCCTTTGCAAAAAAATCTCCATAGCCTTCGTCAAATAGGGATCTTTTCTTAGAATGATAGAAAACTCCCTAAAAAAAGGATCTTCCCCCACCCGGATGCGGGCTAATGTTCCGGCTTCCAAATCCTTTTGAACCACCCATTTCGAAAGCAAACCAATGCCAAGCCCTGCGGCAACCGCTTCTTTCACACCTTGGCTGCTGCTGAAAACAAAAGATTTTTTCACTTTAATCTGGTGCTCATCAATGACCTGGTCATTAAAAGCTCTTGTACCCGAGCCATTTTCTCTGAAAATCCACACTTGGTCGTTCAAGTCCTTCATCTTCACCGTTTTCTGCAGGCTCAAAGGATGATGATTAGGTGCAATAAAAACCATCTCATCCTTCAGATAGGGCTCGATAACCAAGCCTTTACTGTCCGCCTCTCCTTCGATCAGGCCCACATCCAACTGACTTAACCGAACCAGTCGAGCTACATCCTCTGTATTGTTAATCGTAACTTCCATATCCACCATCGGAAATTCTGCGGAGAACTCCGCTAATAAGCGAGGCAAGATATACTCGCCAATCGTATAGCTGGCTCCTATTTTCAGGCTGCCTGTCACCATGTTTTGCAATAAATTAATTTCCTGTTTCGCATTTTCATATAAATCTAAAATTTGGATAGAACGTTCGTACAAAATGCGGCCCGCCTGTGTCAATTCCATTTGTTTGGTAGAACGATGGATTAATTTTACCCCGAGCTCATTTTCAAGATTTTGGATATGCAAGCTGACCCCAGGCTGGGAAAGATGCAGCACTTCCGCCGCCTTTGAAAATCCCTTCTGCTGGGTAACCGTTACAAATACTTTTAACGCATCAACAATCAATAAAATCCCCTCTATTCTTTTCCCTTTTTTATTATTATCTCAGCAATACGAGGATTCATCAAACCGCTTGCTTTAGCGCAGTAAAGCATAAGTATTCCTAATCCAACCCATTTGATATCGGTATTTCTCATTTTCTTGCCGGCCCCTTATAGTAAAGGTATACGACAGAAACAAACCCGAAAGGTTGAGAGATATGAGCGTTCAAGTTTCGGCTCACGCTATCCATAAGGCATCATACGGGAATGGGCTGCTGGGAGGGATTCTTTTTACATTTGCTATCGCTTCGCTCGGTGTGGGATTGGCCAAACTCCCGTTTATCAGCTTTCTTGGCCCCATGGTCACGGCCATTTTAATGGCCGTCCTCTATCGCCAGCTGTTTAATTATCCTGAGTCAATTCGTGCAGGAGTGCAATTTTCCGGAAAAGCAATCTTGCGATATGCCATCATTCTTTTTGGCTTTCGGCTTAATGTGGAAGTAATCCTCCATCAGGGATTAGGCCTTTTAGTCAAGGATGTGGTGAGTATCGTCCTTGCGATCGCGGTCACCATGGTGATCGCCAAACGGCTGAAGGCTCATCCTTCCTTGTCCTTATTGCTTGCCATTGGAACCGGGGTCTGCGGAGCTGCAGCGATTGCAGCCGTTTCCCCTATCTTGAAAGCGAAAGAAGAAGATACCGCCATAGGTGTTGGGATCATCGCCTTGGTGGGAACGGTCTTTACTATCATTTATACCTTACTGTACCCCTTCCTGCCGATAACAGGAATCGAGTATGGAATCTGGTCAGGAATGAGCCTTCACGAAATCGCCCACGTTGCCGCTGCGGCCGCACCCGCCGGAGAAGATCCACTCGCCATGGCCTTATTAGCGAAGCTAGGCAGGGTGCTGCTTCTAGTCCCCCTTTGTTTGATCTTGGCTTGCTGGATGAAGAAAAAGGACACGAATACCCCGTCAAAGGTAGAATTCCCCTGGTTTCTTGCCGGATTTGTTCTAGCTAGTTTAATTGGAACCTACGTATCGATTCCACAGGGCGTATTGGATAACATCGCCACCTTCAGTTCCTTCCTCTTAACAGCCGCTATGGTTGGGCTAGGGCTCAACGTAAGCTTCCAAGCCTTAAAAGCCAAAGGATGGAAACCCCTCATTGCTATGTTTATTGCATCGATCATCCTTTCGATAACTTCTTTTGCTTATAGTCTTATGTTTTAGAGGAGAACCTTAAACAAGAAGAAGCCCCTGACTCTTCAGGAGCTTCTTCTTGTTCTGCGATTGCTTATACCAATGCCTTTTCCCCTACTAGCTCGTTATACAACTCGACCGCTTCCTTTACCGATCCATCCTCGTGGATCACATGAGCCA
>NZ_JBEGDL010000020.1:0-86329 GCF_040813775.1 Ammoniphilus soli | reverse complement strand
CCACATTTTATTACAATTATTTTTTCAGTGCTGTTAGCTTGATGGGCATGGGGTAATACCTACAAGCGCTTTTTTTAATCCTCCGTATCTCATTGTGCCTTCAAACATTAGATACATTAATATGGTGGGCTTCCATTTCCCAACTAAGATGGAAAGAGCATCGTGTACTTTACAATATTCAGGTTTTATTTTCATTTAAACCTCCATCAGTATCTTTTAGTATACTATATACCTTCAAAGTGCATACTTACAGATTTTATTTTAATGATTTATTATGATCGTAACTACACGAAAGGAGTTAGTCAAATGAAAAATGAAAATATGAATCGTCGTGAAATGAAAAAAATATGGACAGTAAACGAACAAAAAATCAGTAATATTCACACCGCAAGCCCTGTTCTTGCACCGGGGAATGGGAAAGATTACGACCCGTTTTTATTATGTATGGAAGATAAATTTGAAAAAGGGGCATTTGATGTTCACCCTCATTGTGGAATAGAGACCATTACATTTATTATCGATGGCAGACTTAAACATTACGATAATAAGACGCGAGCAGATGGAATTCTGGAAAAGGGGGATTTGCAGTTTATGACCGCAGGTAGAGGAGTTGTTCATAATGAAACTCCACTCGATGGTGAGGCAGTCCATCTCCTTCAACTTTGGGTTAACCTCCCACGCAAGAATAAAATGACAGAACCCCGATACCAAACCCTGCATGTAAAAGACGTGCCTGTTCGCCAAGAAGGTGGTGCTTTAGTTCGGATATATTCAGGCTCGTCAGGGGATGTTGTGTCTAATACCCTAAATTACGTACCTGTCACATTTGTCGAAATGGTTTTGGAAAACGGAACTTCTATTACTCAAGAACTACCGGGTAGCTATAACGGCTATATCTATGTGCTAGAAGGAAGCGGCACATTCGGAGAAAATAAAGTCGAGGCTAAAAAAGGGCAAGCGATGTGGTTAGGTTCCGCTGATAAATCGGAAATGAGCAGTATTTCCGTTTCTGCCAACGAAAAATTACGCCTTGTTCTTTTTGCCGGTGAGCCTCTTAGAGAACCTGTTGTAGCATACGGACCCTTCGTAATGAATACAGAGGAAGAGATACAACAGGCTTTTCAAGACTATCGTGAGGGGAAATTTTGAACGGAGCAGGGTTTTCGTTTGTCCAATCGCATTACCGACAAGCAAAACCCCCTTGGGTTAATTATTTTAAAAAATTAAATTAATTGCGAAAGGATGATATTTATGGATTTTGTATTTCTAATCGGAAGATTATTATTTGCAATTATTTTTATTTCGGGAGGAATTAATCACATAAAAGGTTTTACTCACACAGTAGAGATGGCGAAGAAATTTAAAGCTCCTTTTCCAAAATTGTCAGCTGCCGCTATGAGTCTCTGTGCCCTTGTTGGTGGTTTAAGTGTTGCACTTGGCTTCTATTCAAAAATCGGTGCATTTCTTCTTTTTATTTTTCTAATACCGACAACTTTTATCGTCCACCGTTTTTGGGGATTGTCAGATAATCATCAAAGGCAAATTCAGAGTGTGCATTTTTTCAAGAACCTTTCTCTTATGGGTGCAACATTAATGATTATCTATTTGGGTTCTGGTCCTTTAAGTTTGAATTAAATCTTGCTCCCGAGCAAAATATAATTAAGATGATGCTTGAAACCAAGATGGAATTTCATCCAATGAGTCCGTACCGTGGACAAGTTTGTTGACTTTGTAAACGTCCTCTGAACTGCTTGGTGTCTATTAAGGTCATGTAAGTAAAGCATAGTACTGATACGTCACCAAAAAATGAGTGACGCATGTCATTTTCCTGACGCTACCCATATAGGGGTATTTCAGTCTTTTTGACCATGAACACTCATTTCATTACCTTTATGAATAACATGATCCTTTATAAAAAAATGCTATTAAGAGCTATGGAGTGGCTCATCGTATGATTGGTTGGTTAAAACATATCTTCAATCCAGAAAGGAACGATGAAAAAATGGCCAAAGTATTGTATATTACAGCAAATCCTAAAACTGAGGATCAATCCTTTAGTCTATCCGTTGGAAAAGCATTTTTAGACGCTTATCGCCAAGAAAATCCGAAGGATGAAATTATTGAACTTGATGTTTACCATACCAAAATCCCCTATATCGATACAGATGTTTTTAGTGGTTGGGGTAAACTTCAACAAGGAACTGCATTTGAACAGCTTTCTACTGATGAAAAGGAAAAAGTGAGTGCCCTCAATACATTAGTGGATCAGTTTGTTGCAGCAGATAAATATGTATTTGTGACCCCCATGTGGAACTTTAGTATTCCACCGTTAATGAAAGCCTATATTGATGCCATTTGCGTTGCAGGAAAAACTTTTAAATACACCGCAGAGGGGCCAGTTGGACTGCTACCAGGAAAAAAAGCTGTTCATATTCAAGCACGAGGCGGGATTTATTCAGAAGGTCCGAGAAAGGAAGTGGAAATGGGAGATCGGTATATTCGCACCATTATGGGTTTCTTTGGTATTACTGATGTTGAGTCTATCATTGTAGAAGGAATGGCACAAATGCCGAATGAAGCGGAAAATATTAAGGCAAAAGCCATTGAACACGCTAAGAAAGTAGTCAAGAATTTTGCTCGTGAAAAAGTGACTGTATAACTTCTTTAAAAAAAGGAAATAAGTCTTCTGATCTACGTGACAGAAGGCTTTTTTTGTAACCAAATTTAGAACTTAATCAAATATTCATGAGGAGTAGCGCCAAAATTTTTTACGGCATGAACCACATAAAAAAAACCCTTCCAGGGGCAGCGTCAGAAAATGGTAGCTTAATTCGCGTGCGTTTGTGATAAGAACTTGTACGCAAAAAAATGGCCGGCTTTTTTACGCGATCACTCTTCCTTTCTGTTTGTAGTTTCCTGGCCCCTGTAGAACCGTTCCATGACTATATAATGTTTACCGCTTTTACTAAAGGTGTTTTCTTTTTTAGAAAGTCCAAATTTCTCATAGAACGATGCTTTGTCGTTCCTAGCATTGCAATAAATCCGCTTCACGCCTAAGCGCTCCGCTTCCCCGAGCACATATATCAGGAGTTTGCTCCCATACGTTTAAACCATAAAGAACGGTTCACTCGTATCATGAGCCGTTCTTTTTTATTATCCGTGATTGACGAGATATCATTAATCTGGGCGGTTATGGTTAACCTCCGTTATACCCTCGTTGAATAAACGATAGCCCTACACCGGGGGCAGGGGCGGTATGAAATTAATTGATTCAATGTTGTATCGTCATAATTTAACTATCGACTCCCGTTTGTTCAATAAGATTTTTTCTTATCCAATATCCTCCAACATAACCTCTACATTAATATTAATAAAGATCATAAAATAACTTTGGATAAAACTACAGTTAATTTTAATAAATATTTGGAGGCAATTCTCTTGAGCACAACATCAATTGACCAAAATACGTAAACGAAATAAAGAATAACAATCTTTCAGTTCCAGAAGTATCCAACCTTTTCACACAATTTATTCAAGAAAAAAAGAAGACCAGCATTAACAATCCTGAAATAACTACTTTGCTAACCCAAATTGTGGGTGAAATGAATCAGAACAACCTTTCTAACCTTTTCAGTCAATTAATTGTGGAAAAAAAGAAAACCGGCATTTCGAATGCTGAGATAATCGACTTTTTAACTCAAATCATGGGCACCACCACCAAGAAAAATACCTTAACTGCTGCGGAGGTATCTACACTTTGGGTGCAATACCTTGGCGACACTTTAGGAACCTGTGTTTATAAATATTTCCTTGAAATTGTTGAAGATAAGCAACTCCAATCCATTTTAGAGTTTGCTTTACAATTGGCTGAGAACCATGTTACTCAAATTACTGCCTTTTTTAAACAGGCAAATTTTCAAGTTCCCATGGGATTTACAGAACATGATGTAAATCTCAATGCCCCCCGTCTATTCTCAGACCCATTATTAGCGTTTTACACGGAAATAATGACGTGTCATGGTTTAAACGCCTATAGTTTAGCCATTGCCACTTCCGAACGTGAAGATATTAGAAATTTTTTTCATGAATGTACCGTAACGGCTAGTGAATTAATTAGTAAAACCATAAAGTATAGTCAATCGAAAGGACTGTTTTCAGGTGTTCCTTCGATTCCATCCCCGGAACAAGTTGAGTTTGTTGAAAGTACGGGGATAATGTCTAACTTATTCGGTGACAAAAGACCCCTTAATGCCTCCGAAATAAATAACCTTTTCACGGTTGTCAAAAAGATTACACTTCCTAGGGCTTTGACTATTGCGTTTAGTCAAGTGGCTGAAACCGAGGATGTACGCAAGTTTATGTTTGATATTAGTGAGGTAGCAGGTAAGAATATTGACAGGCTCACCACGATATTGGTACAGGAGCATTTAAAATCCCCCCGTACGTGGGATAATGAAGTCACTAACTCTACAGTTAGTCCCTTTTCGGATAAGCTTATGATGCTTCATATAGCATTTTTAATGAACTCAGCGATTATTTATTATGCTACAGGCATGGCTTCGTCGTTGAGACCGGATGTAGTTCTGACTTACAATGAAAATGTTAATAACGTAAATAAAAACGCTAAAGGTTTGTACGCTATCCTGCTTAAGCATGGTTGGTTAGAAAAACAACCCGAAGCAATTGACAGAAAGTCTCTCGCACAAGGTGAAAAGAAATGAGATGTCAAACCCAAAACCAATTGAAGTATTATTATGGAGTATTGCGTTTCCGGGATTTGGACAGTTTTTAAATAGGAAATTTCTAAAAGGACTCGTACTCCTTATGTTGGAATTTCTAATCAACACCTATTCAAACTTAAATACTGTAATCATTTTAAGTTTTCAAGGTGAGATACTAACAGCGATTGAGGAAGCCAATTATCAATGGCTATTGTTCTATCCTTGTGTTTACCTTTTCGGTATGTGGGATGCATATCGCGATGCGGGAGGTGGCAAAGAACCCTACTCGTTTCTGCCTTTTGTATTCTCAGCTTACTTTGGCACCATAGGAGTTATCTATTCTAACGCCCTCATGGTTTTTGGAGTGATTTTGGGACCCATTTGGCTCTCCATCTTGTTTTTGATTATCGGTATAGGTGTAGGGTTTATGTTAAGAAGTTTCTTATTAAAATGTATCTCTCAATAAAACAAATCAAAAAGTGAGGCTGAATTATATACCAGTCTCATTTTTTTAATCGGGTTGATACAATCGTATGTATTTGCTTCAAATTACCGACTCAATATCACTTAAAGAGGGTGGAACAAATAAAAAAATGATATCCTCCTATTATTGAACTAATCCCTGTTACCGCAGCAACGAAGCAGGGGGACAGATGCCGATCCCGTTCTCGTGCTATCGACTCCCGTTAGCTCAATAAAGAAAAGAAAGCAAAACCTGCCCTTTTTAATTAGTTCTTCACTTTATAAACTTTGAATAGTAAAACTATCGAACCCACTAATAAAAGCACCCCAAGTATTAAGAGAGAATTTGCGTATCCTAATACATCCGAATAATGAATCCCTTCATCGTAGTTAAGGTTCAAAGGTATTCCGAAAAATGTTCCAGAGATACCCTCACCATCTATCACTGGATTCCCTTCTTTCCACGAGTTAATTTGGTTATATGCAAGTTTAAAATCAAAATACTGTTTGGTTTCGTTTATCAAGTCGAGCAATAGACGAATGGTTTCACTGGATAACGGGATGATCCGTGTTTTCCGGTTCTTGTTCTTCGAAGCGGGGAGATGGATATACCGAGACTTGAAATCAATATCCTCGATGTCCAACGAACATACTTCGTTTACCCTCATTCCACTATCGATAAAAAGAGTCATCATCACGTAATCACGATATTGGGCATATAAGCGTTGATTCGGCTGTTGAAGTAAGAGCCGGACTTCGTCCTCTATCAGCGGTTCCTTCGTATCCTCATCGACTTTCATCAGCTTGATCGTTTGCATGGGACTATGGGGAAGGATACGCTCTTTCACTAAAACGTTAAACCACGATTTCAGGAATCGAATCCGAATATTGATCGTATAAGGCGACAGTCCTTTCTCTTGCTTATATTCGTCTTTTTTGTATGGATTCCCTTCGTACTTCGTTTTGTCGTGGGCGAGGTAATGAATATAATCCCGGATCATGCTTGTCGTTATGTCACCAATATATTTTACATCCGGAGCATATCCTTCGAGCCATTCCGTGAAGTAACGATATTGTACGTCATATTCTTTCCTCGTGCGAGGTTTAACGTTTTCTGCTTCCTTCACTCGCAGAAATAACTCAAACGCTTCCTCAATCGTATATCCTTCCACAATCACCGTTGATGTTTGAGATTCCGATCGGGTTCTCCGCTCTCCGATGACTCGCTTTCCACGCCTTTTCTCTGCTCCCGCTTGTATTGACATAAATAAAAAGCCCTCCAGTATTGGACTACTGGAAGGCGTTACTCACACAGTCTAGGCATTTAATCACACAGTTTATACGGTATAAGTCACACAGTCAACGTTATTTTAAGATCGAAACTGTGTGTCGCTTTCGTTTGCCTAACGTTGGACAAACGTTGATTACATGCGGTTTATTATGTATGGCGGCCCCGAGAGGACTCGAACCTCCGACTCACAGTTTAGGAAACTGCAGCTCTATCCTGCTGAGCTACGGGGCCATGTTCAACACCGCATTGTAGCTGTGTTTTTAAAGAAATTACTTAGTTCGCGGACTGCTTTTAGTCCAGCAGTTTCGTATATTTTTGTTACACAGTCTTATTATACTTATAGTTATTCGATACATCAAGTTTTTATCACAGGGAATCATGACCACCACGCAACGGTCAAGACGTTGCGTGGAATCATAAAACCCCACACAAAAAGACTTACAACGTTAAAATAGTTAATGCCTTTATTCCCTTAAACATCGTACTCTTTATTAATTATCATCTTTTAATTTGTAAAATTTAAATACACAACAAAAAATTCGGTTTTCCCAAAGGAAACCGAATTTTTTTCTAAATTATTTATAAATATCAATCTTTATTATGCCAGCTCCCACAGAATTGTGTCGAATTTGTTTGATAATAACATAATAATTAGTACCTTTATAAGAATAGGGTATAGATTGTCCCGTATTGATATCACTGTATGTTTTTTCTTCAGAATCAACTGCACCGATTTTAAAAGTGGTTTGTCTTTCTTCATAGTTCATTTTAAATGAGATAATTAATCTTTCATATGTAAACGCCATTCCTTCTTCAATCGTAGTATCCTCTACAACCTTATGACTCTGGTTGGGGGGAAGCACTTTCCCCTTATTAGTGTCTTTTACTGGTTCTACCTTAGTGTTATCATTTGGATTCCCGTTATTTAATTCTTGGTTGGGTGTGTTTTGTCCTGAAATAACCCTTTCAATTTTCTCAAGAATATTTACATCATTTAAGTACGCAAGTAAGGCAATAACTGCAGAAATTATTGTAGCGATAAGACCCCAATCACGTTTCTTCATGAATATCTCCTAATGAGTTTATGTGAGCAAGTTAGAAACAATAGACTGTGTTTCAAAATGATTTCATATAACGTTTTGTTGTTATTTTCGATTCAATTTCCACGATAACAGGGATACGGGAAAATATCCATTAAAACACTGATATTCGTTTTTATCTAATTTCTGTTATATATCGTTTTCAGTGGTTTTAGTATTATTCATATCAAAAGCAGCTCTATCAAACCCTATTTCCCTCAGTATTTTTTAGCTTTTTAGCAATCTTTTTTCGAAACTTTGATTACTACTGGCTTGTATTTTCACATCCTCATACCCTTATGCTCAAATACATTGACTATAGCAAAAACGATGAGATACACTTTTAAGGAAGTATTATATTAAGGAGCATATTGAATGCCTGCGTTTCAATTTGGTACTACCACTATTGATTACTCCATCTCAAGAATCGAAAGCAAAAAGGACGTAGCCATTACAATCGATTGGATAGACGGCATTAATGTTGTCGCACCTCTGGAAATTAGTGATATTCAAATCGAACAAATTCTCTACAAAAAAGCCCCTTGGATACTAAAGAAGTGGTCTGAATTCAGTGAAATAAACCAACTACCAAAACCCAAGGAATTTTTAAGCGGGGAAAAATTCCCTTATCTAGGACGGAATTATAAATTAAAGGTCTCGACAACCGAATCCATTAAAGAAGCCACATTACTTTTTCATCAAGGACGGTTCCTATCACAAATACCAACTAACTATGATGAATCTAAGAGACACGAATCACTCAAACAATTGTTTAAGGAATGGTATATCAAGCACGGGCATCAAAAGGTTAAAGAACGTTTAAAAATCTACTGCCCGAAATTAGAACTATATCCCTCAAAATTAATTGTCAAAGAACAGCAACTACGTTGGGGTAGTTGTACAAAAAACGGAACCATCAATATCAATTGGAAAATCCTGATGGCCCCGATGCGTGTCGTTGATTATGTCATTGTTCATGAATTAGCCCATTTAAAGTATCCCGACCACTCTTCAGACTTTTGGCGGTTAGTACAATTGACATTACCTGATTATGAAAGCAGAAAAGAATGGTTAAGAATTAATGGACCTACTCTTACCTTTTAAAATGAACCTTTGCCAAATCTATAATTTTTTGAGGAAGAGATTCAATTTTTTCAGTCGGACATTTGCTTGCTCTTAATTGCCGCTTAATCTTCTTCCTCATTTCTCTTTGTACATCTTCCTTCTCTGTCCACTCCACAACCTGAGCTAATTCAGATACATCTTCCACAAGTATTTGGGTTAAATCCTTGATGGAACTGTCCTCATCATTAGAGTTTAATTCTTTATGAAGAAGCTGATAAAACGCATACTCCTCTTTGGTTAAACCAGTTTTCTCCGCTTCACTGGTGTATCCTCTCATATTATTGATGAGTTCCTTCAGTTCCAAAACCAACTGAACCGATTCAATCCGTTCATCTTTTTTGGCTTGTATTAATTTCTCCAACCTTTCACGAAGAGACGTATAATACACTGGATTTTCGTCAATTTTAACCCGTATTTCGTGGCGAATGGCATGCTCTATTTCCGATGCCTTGGCTTCATCAGACTTCAATTCATCTACTTTCTGAGTAAATCGAGTTGAAAGAATATCTATTGGGTCATGTAGCACTTCAATGGAATTGGTTTGAATATACTCTGCAATGAGTTGCTTGACCTTTTCCCCACAATCAGAAATATCCATTTCTTCATCTCGGTAACGTTGTTTCGCTGCTAATCTAACCTTACCTAAAAACTTCATATCATCTCGATATGGATTTGCAGCAGGATTTGGCATAATCATATCCATGCTAGAACTAAATCGCTTAAAAGCAAGGTCAAATTCTGTTCTCACATCTTCAGGCTCTAAAACTTTAATACAAGCCTCTATATCCCTGTGGTTCACTTTATCAAAGAATCGCATAGCTGCTCTGTGTCGGGTTTGAAGACGGGGGAGTTCAGTTTCAATGGGGAGCATAGCCCCTTGAACGTCTTTCGCATTAAAGATGCCTAATGCCTGTTTTAAAAAACCAGATACACCATAATAATCAACAATTAAACCGTAATCCTTTTTCTCATAAGTTCGATTCACACGAGCGATGGCTTGTAATAAATTATGCTCTTTTAGTGGCTTGTCTAAATACATAACCTGTTCAATAGGCGCGTCAAAGCCAGTTAACAACATATCGCAAACGATAATAAAAGCAATTTTATCTTCGGATAGTGGTTTTTTGAATCGTTCGATATATTGTTTTTGTTGTTCCCTACTGAGATGAAACTTTTTTAATTCCTCAGAATCATTCCCGTTGCCAGACATGATAACAACGGATTCAGGACCATTTAATCTATCAAGTGCTTTCTTATATAAAACTGCTGTTTCTCGATTTACAGAAACAATTTGAGCCTTAAACCCATTTGGCTTTATATGGGTTTCAAAATGTTCCAAAATATCAAGGCAGATAGCTTCTATTCGCTTTGGTGCTCCTGTAATGGCTTCCTCATTGGCATATTTCTTCTTGATACGCTCTCGGTCATCGTCAGAATACAATTGGAACATGCGGTCAAACAAAGCATCTAAGGTTTTCCCTTCGATGTTAAGGTCAGGCAACCGGCTCTCATAGAGGATTGGAACGGTTGCTCCATCGTCTACGGCTTGTTGAATGGTATAAGTATCAATGTACGTACCAAAAGTTCTTGTTGTACTTTTATCTTTTTTATCAATTGGCGTACCCGTAAACCCAAGATAACAAGCATTTGGCAATGTTGTTCTCATATTGACCGCCAATCCCTTATACTGAGTTCGATGGCTCTCATCAACAAGAACAAAAATATTTTCTGCTTCGCTCAATGCTTCTTTTTCTTGGTCTTCCTGAAACTTCTGAACAGTAGTCATAATCGTGCAGCCAACACTTTGCTTCAATAACTCTCGAAGCTCCCCAACGCTGCCGGCTTGTTGTGGATTGGGGAAGCCACAACGTCGAAACGTATTAGTGATTTGATTATCCAAATCTTTTCGGTCCGTAACAATTACAATCGTTGGGTTTTCAAGCTCCTTTAATCGACGCAATTTAATTGATAGGTACAGCATAGTTAGGGATTTTCCCGAACCTTGCGTATGCCAAACCACGCCGCCTCTATCTGTTGGAGATTCCGCTATTTTGATTCGCTCAATGGCTTTATTAACGGCTCGGAATTGCTGATACCGTGCTAATTTCTTTATGGTTTTACCGCCTTCAGGTTCGAAAACGATAAAATTTTGAATTAAATCTAATAGGTGTTCTTTCGTTAGCATTCCCGCTACCAGAACATCTTGCGGATTTATATTTTCTCCGATATCCGTATTTCGAAGCGGCCATGGGTCTTTCCATTCTCCATAGTGGCGTAACTTTGCCCCAATCGTTGCATACCTCGCCTGTTGTCCACAAGTTCCAATCAGGATTTGATTGTAATAGAATAGGCGTTCACAATCACGCTGATAGCGTTCCAATTGTTTTACAGCTTGAGCAATAGGGCTTGTAATGAAGGCACTTTTGCACTCAATAACCACCAAGGGAAGCCCATTAACGAAGAGAATAACATCAGGAATGATATTATCTGTTCCCCCACTAACCTTGAATTGGTTGACAACTAGGAATTCATTGTTGTCGATGTTATCAAAATCTATTAGCTTTACCGTTTGATTCTTTTTGCCTTTTCCTAAGTCTTGCTCAACAGAAATAAAATGAACAATGTCCTCATGCAGTCTTTCGTTGGCTTCCATTAGGCTCGATGCTTCAATGTGGGTTATATAGCGAATCACTTTCCGAAGATTGTTATCGTTAATCCATGGGTTGAATCGTTTCACCGCTTTGGCAAAACGGTCTTGAAGAACAACTTCACGTAATGTTTCCCTTTCGTTATCTAGAGAGGGGCCATGAGTATACTCATAGCCCAATTGTTTCAGTTGTTCGATAAGTCGGTTTTCAACCAGTTGTTTCTCGTTCCAGTCTTGTGTGGGTGAAGTCATACTGTCACCTCAGCGTTATCATCTACTTTTACACGAACTTTGCCAGTGAGAAGGACCTGCATTAAAGCATTCTTTAAAGTTTTTAATTGTTTGAGTTTTTGTTTTTCATTCTCGGTTTTATTATCCACAGAGTTAATGACAGAACCTATTTTCTCCTGTTCATCAATTGGAGGAATAGGTATTAATATGCTTTCTATTTGTTTGGCACTCAAGTTAGCCTGCTTACTTCCACTACCAAACTTATAAATAGTGTCTAAAAATAATCTACTCGAAAGGTACCAATAGAAAAATTCGGTATTTACAGAACCAAATATATTGAACCGACCTACACGCTGATTTAGTAACAATGGTCTATTTATTTTAGGAATTTTAATAACATGCCCATAATCTTCCTTACCTAATGTTCCAGTCATACATATTATTAAATCGTTAGGCTTCAATACAAATCTGTCATATTCATGGAGATATGATTTAGGTAAATAAACCGGTTCCTTATCCAAATTCAAAAATTTCCCGAATAAATTGCTTATACGAATTAACTGTATACCAGAAAGTTTATAGTCACTACTTTTAAAAGCATAACCGCCCTGTAACTTTGCTATATCACCAATGTTTAATACATCCCACGTCTCAGGTATCTCGCCAATCTCCGTCTGCTTAAACTTTGTGTGACTGATTCCTTTCTTAAGCAATCGTTGCATCAATCCCTGTTTTACCTTTTCCGTCTGCTTGATGATTGCTTCCGTCTTCTCGATTGCTTCGTCAATGGAGGTTAGGATGGTCGCAATTTTACGTTGTTCTGATAATTTTGGCAAAGCAATTTTATGATTTAAAATATCAGAACGACTAATCCCCGGAACCATTCCAACTTTATTTTTGACGATTCTCTCTGCCTGATGAGTAACGACATAAAATAAAAACTTGGTATCGGATTTCAACTTAGATGTGATTGCCATTATATCCCTACCAATTGCAAATTGTCCTCCGGGGAAAACCTTTCCTGTACCTGAACCTTTTACAGTTATAAAGAAACAATCTTTGGGCGACACCTTTCTAGGATTCATAACCCACTTGCTTTCTTCTATATAATTCCCTGTCCACTGTTCAGGTCCAGTCACATAAGGAACTCCTTCCCCATCATAGTTTACTTCATGAGTTGGTGATGATTGTCCACTCACTAATTCAATAATTTCTTCCATAGTTACTTCTTCCCACTCAAATGGGATAGCTCCAATATGAGTTTCTTTGTAATTCTTGTAGGTAACTTTATTCATAGCCTAACTCCCTTAAATACCCGTTCATCACCAATTCAATTTCTTGACGTTCTTCTTCCAACTTTCGCAGCTCAGCAATCGCTTCTGCAACATCAATTTGTTTTTCTTCATCTGTTGAATCAACGTAACGAGCAATATTCAGGTTGTAATCATTCTGGCGGATTTCCTCAAGTTCAACCGTTCTGCAATACTTTTCTACGTCTTCCCATTTGTCATATGCTTCAACGATGTTCTGAATATCCTCATCTCGTAAGAAGTTCTGGTTTTTGCCTTCTTGATAATCGTTTGCTCCATTTAAGAAGAACACTTTTCCCTTCTTACTAGCTGATTTCTTGCGATTAAATATCAGGATACACGCTGGGATTCCTGTCCCATAGAATAAGTTTGATGGCAATCCAATAACAGCCTCCAATAAATCTTCTTCCAAAATGCCCAGCCGAATAGTTCCCTCTGCTCCGCCACGGAACAGTACACCAAGAGGCATGACTACACCAGCTATCCCCTCATGATTTAATGAAGAAATCATATGCTGAACAAAGGCTAAATCACCCTTATCCTTTGGCGGAAGCCTAAAACGGAAACGTCCATATCCGTCTTCCTCTACATCTTCACGTCCCCAATTCTTCAAGCTGAATGGCGGATTCGCAATTACGCGGTCATATAGCATTAACTCCCCATCTTCAACAAGTTTCGGGTCACGAATGGTATCACCCTTTTCAATACGATGGTCGCTTAATCCATGTAATAATAAATTCATTTTACAAATCGCCCATGTATTTAAATTCTTTTCTTGTCCGTGCAAAGTAAGATTACGCGGATTTCCACCTTTGCTTTTTATGTAATCAACCGATTGAACCAACATCCCGCCGCTGCCTACGGTGGGGTCCATTATCCTCATGCCTTCTTCTGGCTTTATGAGCTTTACAATCAACTCAACCACTTTGGAAGGTGTATAGAATTCTCCGCCTTTTTTCCCTGCATCATCGGCAAACTGTTTAATGAGATATTCGTAAGCACGTCCAAGCATATCTGGCTCCGACAAGTTATCGTTCCGCAAATCTATGGCGCTGAAATGCTGAATCAATTTAGAAATGACGCTATCAGGTAATCTTTCCTTATCATTAAAGTCGATACTAGCCAAAACGCCTTGCAGCGTAGAGTTTTCTTCTTCTAATAATTCAAAGGCAACGTTTATGGCTGCTCCAATGTCCTGCGTAATTTTGCTAATGGAAGACCAACGAGCACGCTCTGGAACAAAAAATTGGTGTTCATCACGGTCTGTCCAACCGTAATCTTCTCCTTCTTCTTTCTCAATACGTTCAGCTACTTCTACGAAAACGTCATTAAGTCGTTTTAAAAAGAGCATTCCGAATATGTAATTTTTATAGTCAGAGGAATCTATACTTCCTCGTAGTATATTTGCTGATTCCCATAGGTGAGCTTCTAATTGTTGAAGTGTTAGTTTTGACATATACCATTTCCCCGTTCTTAAATATTCCATTGTAGGCTTTTGAAAGAGTAAGAATGGATGTTCATTAGAATTTATTACTCTATAATTATTACTGTTGCCATGTCGCTCTCGTTCGATTGTATATTATTAATATCTAACCCTAAAGCCTCAATTACATATTTTGCAAAAACATCTTTATGATTGTTATGACTTTCGTTTAGTACTCTATTGATACTACCAGTAAATAAATCAGCAAATTGTATAAAAGGACTTGTATAGGACTCTATTGAACCAAATAAATCAAGTCTCAAATTATCTTCATAATTTACTTTAAATTGAAGTTCCAAGTGCTGTTCTATTTTTGTAAGAGTTAAAGCATCATTTCCTTCTTCTTTATCTTTAAAGAAATTGATAAAACGAGGTAAGTTAACTCTGCCACTTTGAAGTTCATGCTCAATACCTTGGTGAACTAATTGATAATGAAGGTCACTAATTAACTCATCAGTTTTTCTTTGATTATTTGCTATCTTAAAAGCGATGGCTTTAAAGCCAACCATGTCACCTAATGACAATAGTTGATTAAAAAAATCTACGTATAAATCTAACTGATTTCGTTTCATATCAGTAAAATGAAATTCTTGTTTTATATCTCTTTCTTTTCTCCATTCCAAAATATGTTGTCTAATTAACTGTTCCCTTCCGCGCTCAAGTATCCACAAACTCCCAACAATAGCGTAGGTTCCATTCTTTCCACTCTCATCACAATAAATCGTAATGGAAGGTATATCTGGTTTATTAGATACTTGAATTTCCTTTTCAACTTCTTCTTTATCTTTTCGGAATCGCCTTACCTTTTCATCGCTTAAAAATAATCCATACTCATTTTGAACCTTTGCCCGTGCCCTTGTTATTGATGTTAATCTTTCTAGTTTAAAGAGGTCTTCTGGGCTAATCGATTGTCCTTTTATATATAGTTCAGAATCAAATATTTCCCAATATTTTAGTTGCAATGCTATATCCGAGTTTCGAGTGTGTGGATACCTATTTAGAACATGAGCAACTCTAGTAACCAAATGTGAATAATCATTGGAAGCTAATTTGGAAATGAGCATATCCCTTTCCTTTTCTCGTTTCCTCTTTTTTTCTTCATCAATCTCTTCTTTTTCTAACTCAAGATTCTCTTCCTTAATTTCGTTATCAACTTTATCTAGGATATTCAATTCAATTTTTTCAAGAGAGTTGCTAGTCATAAATACCCACCACCATTTGGAATTAGTTATAGGACTAATTCCACTAAAACAATTGATTATCCTTCAATTTCCAGTCTTATATTTCTTTAAGGTCAAATAAAAAAGCCACCTAACATGCGACCTTTAAACAATTTAATTTCATCTACAAGTTGATTCATGAAGGTAACTTCAGCATCTGTCTAAAGTCCCCTTTAAAATTTATGAATTATCGGGGACAAGCTAGTCCCAACTGTGTAACTTACTAACATAGCCCAGATAGTTTCAAGCATGGAAGAAGTAAGTAATCTCATATTAGATATCTTTTGTTTCATAGACATCTCCCCTTTCGATTGGTCAGAAATAAGCTTAAGACTAAAAAACCTAATTAGTCCTAATCCTACTACTAGTGTTAGAAGGGCTATGAGTATTGTCCACAAGTTCTGGGTTAAGCACACTCCCAGCGGGGTTCCCCCCGATAATTCACAAACATATTAATTAGTATAACAAATCAATAAATCAAAATGGGAGCTAATTGCTCCCTTAAATGAAACATCACGTCCACGATTAATTTAGCCTACATTTTCAATAAACATTAATCTAATATGATTACGTTAGCTTCTTCCGCTCAAACTTCCTTTGATAAGTATCCACTGTTTCAACGATTTCCTCAAAACGTGGTTTCGAATATCTCAAGACCATATCCGCTGTCTTATGCCCGGAAAAGGCTTGTATCTGATTGATGGGTACATTGCTATCCACCATTCGTTTTATGGCTGTGTGTCGAAGAGAATGGCTCTTAATTCCGATTGATTTGAACATTTTCATCATACTGTTTGATTTCACTCGTTGGCCTCGGTTCGAAACAAATAAGGCTTTTAATGGGACATAGTTGTAATCCACCCATTGCAACAACGCTTTATATTCGATACTTCTTAACTCTAGAAATAATGGAAACACCTTTTGATTTCTTTCTTTTCTATCTATTTTTCCACCAAAATGTTGATTATCAATGATGTCGATTTCACTTTTTAGCTGTGTTAATCGTTCCTGTTGCTCAACGGAAAACATATTTTCTGTAACAACCAATCGGTTATTAATCCAGTCAAAGTAATATTTCTCGAACTCAATCTGCTTGTCTTTCTCTTCCCTAAATTGAATGTAATCAGCCAGAACATGCTTTAAATCCATTGGAATAGGAATCTTCCGTGGTTTTCTCCCTTTCCCTTGATGAACATGAAGAAATCTGGATTCCTCTCTTTTACCGTCCAAAACCACATCCTCGATGTCAAGATTAATTGCCTCGGATATTCTCAGTCCACATTGGACCATCAAGCGATAAAGCACGTAGTTTCTAAATTTATCCCGAATCTTCCCTGTGCAGAATAACAAACTCTTTGCTGCTTTATCCTGTTGCTTCTTCAACTCCAAGTATAGAAAGTTCTCTAATTGCTCCACTCGCTCATCTTCAAGAGAACGGGGCTGTATGTCCCGAAGGTCCTCAGCCTTTGGCAGAGCCACTTTCTTTTTTTCCAATTTGATATCCATGAACCTTGCAAAGCTAGAAATGGGATAGAAGGTGCGGTTAATGTAAAACGAGGACTTTTTCTCATCATAAAGTCTGTGGTAGTAAGCATTGATTTCTTTCTCTGTAAATTGAGGTAGGTTCTCGAATCCATTGAGGAAAAGAAACTCCATAAATTTCTCTATCGTGTAATAATACGTTATCTGCGTATCTTGGGTTTTCCCCATCAATTCACTTTCCACATACTCTTTGATTTTCTTTCGAATTGGCTCATACTCGTAATAAAGTTCATGACTAGTTTTAATCATAAAATTCCCCCTATAATGTGATTTTCAATTTTAATGGACTTTGTAATGGATAACTCACTGCGATGGTAAATCTAAAAATACTATTAAATCAACAATTCACAATTTAGCCCCTGCTAGTTGACCCTTACAAAATCCATAAAGTTACGATTCTTTGGAATTTGTTAATTCCATACTTTTATTCTACTGCCGGGTAAATAAAATCAACAAGTTACCTTGATTCCTATTCCAAATCATATAATCCTATTTAGATAAAACCCTTTTCACCATTTGTCGGGGACTGTTTGAAATCTATTGAGCTAAATACAAAACGCCATAAATCCTTTATTTCTAGGGCTTATGGCGTTTTGATGTTATTGTGATGGGGAATTCCAATAAAAAGAACAGATTAATATTTGGTAAAGCTCTTGATTGTGGTAAATAGGAAATTAATATACTGAATATTCCTTAACCATATCGTGAAACGATTTTAAAAAGATTGTTTCACGATATTTGAGTGTTTATAAAAGTTAATAGAGTTTAAACAATGTTGAACGCTGAAAAAAACGGTGCGGAACGTTTTAAAAACGCATAAAGCCTTCTTTGGCATTGTTAGAACGTATTTGTAGTTTATAATTAGCCGACCTCATTTACCGACTTTCTATTTACTTTGTTAATAGATTTGACCGTCCTACCCTGCCGTCCTGACCAAAAATAGGTGTCAAAACGATAGTACAATCGAAAAAAGTAGTACCAAAACGGAACTATAACCAAACCAAATTTTTTTTGTGTGTGAATGAAAAAATGATTTTTAGGACGGCAATTAAGTTTTCATTGGAAGAATATTGGTAAATGGAAACAGGTTATTACTGCTCTTCATTTATTCGTTCAACTATCGGGAGTTTAGTTGAATAGAAAATTGTATGATAAATGGTTGACCCCTTTTATATAAGGTCTTGAATTTTAAATTTTTATTTTGAATTGAAGGAGAAATGGAATTTTAAATCGAAAAAAGGAGTAATCACAAAAATTGCGGGGTAAGGATATGTTTAAATCGATTTTGAAAACATTCAAATATAATACCGAATATAATATAGTAGCAATTTGTTTTTCAGTTTTTTCATTGTACTTAATTTCATTAACATTACCTCTTACTAAAGCAAACATTAATGAGTATATGGTGAATGCTAGAACGTTACTTTTAGCGGTAGGTGCTGGATTTTTCGGTCTGCTAGGTTTCATTGTAGGTGGTTTTGCTATAACATCAGGAAAAATGACAGAAACACTCAAAAATCAGGTAAGCAGGTGGGATTATGATAGGCCCCTAGATGGTAAAAATATTGCTATACAATTATTGATAAAAATTAATGAAATGTATTCCAATATACTTAATGCATTTCAAGCTACAATCACAATAATCATTTTTAATATCATCGCTACTTTTATTTCATTTATTATCACGATGATACCAAAAGAATTTAATGAAATACTGTTTTGGTTATGTACCTCGTTGATTATTTATTTCTTTTATTTGGCTATTTTTTATACCTTAAGTTTATTTAAGCTTAGTATGAAACCCTTATTAATAGATATAATAGAAAACCAAAGTGAAATTGAAGGATTACTAGATGATTATAAATCAGAGTTAGAAGCTCAGGAATTTCACTCAGATTTGAGAGAAATTGTGATGAATAGTATTAAAAAGAAAAAACGAAATTAAACTTAGACCTCCTAAATATGATGAAGAATATTGCGTTTAGAATATGTATACAGCCTTTATGACGCTTTTATTTTTTTACTAAATAACATTTTGTTCAACGGGATTCGATGTTAAATTAGCCTGTAATAATTCATTCTCGGTGGAAAATAATGACTCATTTGAGGAATGCATAAAAAAGCCCTTAACGAAACAACTCCGCTATGGGCTTTTCATGTTTCTATTACTTTTGAAACTTGCAGTATTCCTCAAAGCTTATGGTTACCCCTCACCCTTCAATTTTAATCCATCTTTCAAGCCTTCACGGTAAGCTACTTCTGAAGCGAATACCCACATGCCATTAGCATGAGCTTCAAGGTCAAAGAAATCTTCATCGGAAATCTGACCTTTTAACTTTTCCAGTAGTGCCATGAAGTTTTCCTTGTTGTCAGCAAAGTATTCATCTTTAAAAATTTTTTCTTCTATCAGCCCATTGTTAATTTTTTCTCGAACCATTGATTCGATAAGCCTGTTCATTATCCCATCCCCTTAAATTGATTTAACCTCCACCTTACTATACAATGTTTTTGGAAAACATTGGTTAACGGATTAAATAAACATGATTGAGCAAGTTTTTCACAACTTTACCCTCCGTATTTCTTATCGTTATATGATATGACGATAAGAAGGAGAAACAGTGTTATTAAAGTATCTGGCTTCTATAGTTAAACCCAGATAGTAATACCCACCAAAACAATTACGGTTTTTTATTTTGGTAAAAAATTAACATAAGGCTCTAACAAGTCTTAAGAAAAAAGGCACTGTTTTTTTAAACAGTACCTTTTATTTGTATTAATAATTATCATAAAGGATGGTCCCAGAAAGTTTATCGAGATTTATCCATTCAAAGTTATCTGACTCAACAAGACCCGGACTTCTATAAATAAATCTTCTACGGATATTATTCTCCAAGGACATATCTAACCCGCAATATTGTAGTATTAATTGCTTTCCGTCTGGTCCTTTCATGTTAACAATAAGGTCAGGCATACGATTGTACTCCTCTATGAAATCAAGAAGGGCACTTATTTTTCCTCCCATGCAAGAAGACAATTTGTTCAACGGACTTTGGTTTATAGTCTCTATTTTAGAAAGAGCTGCACAACCCAAGCATTCTACGATAACAAGTGTTGGGTAATTTGATTCGTACTCAGTAAAATCATCTAAAGCACAATATGGACAATACTCAATTTTGTTTAAAGCATCCTTAACAATCTCTCCAAAGTTATTAATTCTCATATTTATTTCTCCTCTTCTCATATTTTTTCTTACATGTCTATCAATACCCCACAAAGGGTCAACGTATGACTACATTTAAAAAAATAATTATTATATGTAAGAAAGCAAAATGTTATGCTAACAAATCAAAATAAAAAAGACATTCAGGAAGTGACCCGTTTCCTATTACATTAATACACAAAAAGGGATGAAAAATTAATTCCTATCCCCTTTTACACTTACATGGGTTTATAAGTCTCTTAAACTGGTAAATCTGATGTTAATCCAATAAAAACTCTGCTATTGTTAGTTGTTAATTTTCAAACAAAGGAAGGTGATTAAAATGGATTACAACGCCTTTATAGCAACAGTCGAAAAATGGAAAAAACATTTGGTTGGTGACGAAATATCACTTGAACAATTTCTAGAGAAAAGTAAGCTAAATGAACGTTACAGAAATGTTTGTGTGTTTTATTCCCTGAAGGATTCAGAGAATTTTGCAACCTTTCTTCAGAAAGCACAAGACGATATTTTGGTTAAAGAAATGTTGGTTAACTTATATCATTCCTTGAAAGCAACAGATAAGGAAACCCAAAATATTTCTGAATTACTATGGAAACAATTTTTTCCGAATCTTTCGGAAGAACTTGAAAATGAACAACCCACGCCTGTAATTACAGCTCAAATGGTTAAGGTGTTACGAAGTATGGTTCGCCAATATCATCTTGAACATGAGTACAGTCCGGAAGATAAAAATAGAATCAAAAATGAATATCAGGGTTGAAATCAACAATTCTGTTTTACAAAGCTTAAATATAGAAAGGGGCAAAACAACGTGAAATGCCGTGAATGTGGACAAAAAGGAGCAACAGATGAACGCTGGGGTCTTTGCACCAAGTGCTATATGCTGTACAAAAAAATCTTTAATAAGTAATTCTTCCGTTTTCCGTTATAGGGGTCAAGCGCAAAGAATCATTATGGCTCACTCCATGTTTGTCCTGTATATGGTTAACCCATGAGGGGTGATTCAATAGCATTACAGCCATTTCCTCAAGGAGCTGAGGGATACCAATGCCAAGAACCCTTGCGAGTCGGTCAGCCTTGTTGTAAGTGTCTGGGTTCAAATAGGGACCACCAACACGTTTCTTTTTTAACTTCTCTTTAACCCCATCTTTTGTAATCTTCATTCCTCTCCCCTCTATTCTCATCAATAAATCCCTCCATTTTGGTGTTATTTGCGGTACCACCGTTCGATTGAACTGTTGTACATATCTAGTACTAGTGCACTTTGGAACCGCTGAACTATCACATCCTATTCTTGATAATAAAATTCCAGAACATACATTCTGGAGTTGCTAAAATAAATTCAGTATGCCCAATATTTAGATAAATCTTTTTCACAAGCGCTCATAAGGGGCTTTTCACTTTACATGTATTTAACGAAGGTATGTACACTGATTTTTCCAATGAATACAAAGTTATTCAAAGTAATAAAATAAGCATTGTTTAAAATGAAAAGAGGTGTAAAGATTAAATTTACACCTTGGATAATTCACTGTTATTTCAGAAACTTCACAGATAATGTACTTATATAAGTACATTATCTGTGGTATCGATAAACGCCCTTTGAACTTTAAAGGTGGAACTCATCCTCCACCTCTCCAACCAATGTATTCAATTTATCAATGCGTTGCATCGTTTTCTTTGCTTTCGCTTGTTGTTCTTCAGAAACGCAAAAAACGGATTGAGGAATTCTCCAATGCCCCCCAAGGGTCTTTTTTGCCCCTTGAATCCTTCCGCTTTCACAATAACGCTTCACCGTTTGAGGTGATACACCTAACCTTTTCGCTGCATAACCTACTTTACAAAATCCTTCTTCCAATTCATCTGCATCATCTTCCGTTAGCATCCCTTACACCTCCTGTTTCCTAAGCATTATAGAAGTTATTTTAGGTCATCTTTATTCCACGTAAACTTTAATTGTTTTTGTCGCATTACCACTAGTCATTGTTATTTGATTTACCGATTTTTCTTTTACTTTATCAATGTCTATTGCAAAGTATTTATCTAGATAAAATTCATCCCAAACATTAGGAATATCACTATTAGACATATCGCCATTATAAATAACTTCATTGTTCAAAATAACAATTAAAGGGTCAGCACTATTCGATACTTTTCCATACAGAGTAATATCTTCGCTATTAGATAAATCCAACCTAATTTCTTCTAAATCATCCATTTCATATTCTTTATCGTAATAATTCTGTGGTTCTTGTGTTTTCTGTATCCCGATACCCGTACCATAAAAAAATGAATGTGGCTCACTAAATGTTTTTTCAGCTTCATACCTCATGTAATTAGGTAATCCAAACATTAAAGAGAGTGGCACAAACCCAAATAGTAGAATTATAAAATAACCCCAAATCTTACCTCTATTCATATTCTCCCCCCCCAACTTTGAATATATTTCTCTATTGGTAATGTATTCCTCCAATTAGGCGGTTTCTCCTTCTCTTTGTTCCTGTTCTTCTATCTCTTTCCAAACTTTTCGGATAACGTCTAGTGTTGCTCGGCAATCGTCTAAGGCTCTATGTTCTGTCCATCCTCCATATGCTTCACTTAGCCCCACCCACCGCTCATAACCCTTCCAATCGGCATAAGCTCTCATTACGCAATTAGATTTCAAAGAAGGAGGAACAATATTATATAAAGAACAAGTATTCCATATTACCCCAATATCATAATCAGCGTTGTAAATCAGTAATAGCTTATCGGTTATAAGCCCCTTCACTTCTTCCCAAACGTCTAACCAACAAGGGCTATTGGCTGTCATTTGATTCGTGATTCCATGAATGGAAGTAGCTTCGGGCGGTATCGGGTTTTTAGGTTTAATCAAAGATTCAAAAAGAACATTACCCTCTTTATCAATGATGGATAGTTCTATGATTTCAGGGTCATAAAGTCCTGTGGTTTGGCTGTCCAATATAACAAAATCATGCTGCTTCCATTCCTTAAATCTTTCTTCGCCCTGTTCCATCTGATAAAACTTTTTTAATACGTATTCCTTCTCTAATTCATTTTGGTAGCAGGGAAAACAGATTTGTTTGCTCAAGTTTTTTCTGCCAACTACCTCATTGCACATTTCACATTTATCCAATTTCATTCGCCCTTTTTCAAGGGCTTCCAGCTGCTTAAAGGTTGCTTTCCGCTTCTGAATAGGCTTGGTTTCCTCAATGTCGTATAGCTTTATATATTTGCTATAAAGGTATTTTATTTCGGCTTTTGGTTCACCAATGGGCTTTAATCCTAGTTCTTTTAGTTGAGTTTTTGTCTTTAAGTTTTGGGGAACTTTATCCCAATATTTTATTCTCTGTAAAAGCCCCATTTTATCACCTTACATTTCAAAGTCTATATATACCCTGCCGTTCCTCGTGTTACCTCGGTTCGGATAGAATTTACTTACATTAACAACCGTATATTTCGTATCAGAATCTCTAATAAACTTCTGTATTTCTTGTTCTGATGTTCCTTCTACTCTTATTTTCATATAAAAAATATCTCCTCTGAAAAAATCACCTATATAAAATGGTATCATTATTTGTTTTGAATTCTCAAACACCTTAACGCATGTGGAGGACATTTCAACTTACTAAAACGGGAAAGTTCCAACAAAACCAGTTAGAATCATCTCTAATGAATAGTGATAAAACGTGCATGATGTCCAGATATCGACTAATATTCAGCTCAACTTTCGTTTGTAACCATGTCGAAATATAGAATCTTTCGACATTTATCATAGTGAGAATGTAGTACGTGTATGATGAGCTGTAGAAAGGAGGTCATCGATTTTGGAACAGTAGCTAATGCGAAGACAAACTAAAATATTGCTGTTGTGGACACTATACATCGACGCAAACAGAAAATATTAAAGGAGGACGCTATAAATGAAGAAAATTCTAGAACTTAAAACAATCGAATTTCCGTATCGGTTTGCTGATAGGGTAATTAACCAATCAATCAAGGATGAGATAACAGAGGCATTGACTACTCCTTTGGAAGGAATATCCAAGGTGTCTCGTCCAGAATTAAATAGCTTGTTAAAAACAAGACTCACCCAGATGCAATTCGAGCCACAGCCCTTCGTTTTTAATAACTCTAAGGATATGGGTTTACGGATGGACTTTATGAAGCAGCGTCACGGCGTTGAGGTTGCATTTTCTCATCGGTCGTTTTTTGGCATGGATGTCATGAAGTTCCAACAGGCCAGTACTGGAGAGGGCCATATCGATACTGGAATCTACATTGTAGCCACTAGTAATTTTCAAAAAGAGATGAATAACAGAGGTGGTAAATGGAAAAGTTCGTTGACCTTTGAGCAGATTCAAAGGTACTTAACGAATTTCCAGAACATTATTCACGTCCCGATTTTGTTGGTAGGGGTGGATGTGTCCTAAAAAGCAGGATGAAAGCGTATTGAAGCGCAAGACTTATCAAGTGAAACTTTGATGATTCTATATCAAAACAGATATAGATGGAAGTCTACTATGGTATTACTATAATAAGAATGGGAGGATTTACATGGAATAAGAAAACGATTTTTGGACAAGCATATTCAATTTTGAAGCGAAAAGCGATTGTGCATTGATAACGATACCTCTATTCGCTTTGGCACTGAAAAACATAAAGCATCATTACAAACCGAGTATGTCACCCAATAGGAAACCTTTGCTAAGATTGTGACGGTACTAAGGGTTAAACCATTTGGCAGCAATGATATACATAAGAATTGTAGAAATGTGATTTCAAGTGAAAAGGGGAATTCTCCAATTCCCCTTTTACAAAATCCATTATCATTTAAAAATCTCTACTGATATTTACTTAAAGAAAGGAATGGAATGATACGAAGCAGATAATTGAAGAAGAATTTCAGAAATAAATGTAGTTAGCTTGGTTATTCCACATTACTTCCTATACTTTTTTTACCTTGTTATTAGAATTCCTATGTATTTTGTAATAGCAAGAAGTGCGGGAGACATGTAGAGTCATTTGGTAGCCATGATGTTCATGATAATCCTTTGGAATTGATATGAAAACATGGTATCCAAGTAAATAGGGAACTGTCTGACTCCCCTGTGTTTCTTCTTTACAAAATCCTTGTCTGCACATGAATAATTATTTGGAAACCAAAATGGAAATAGAAATCAAAAGTACCTTTTAAAAATAATGGTACACCGAAAAGTACAGCCAAAGGTACATGTCAAATCCTTATGTATCAAGGATTTATATGCTTTATTCTATATAAATGTACTCTTGTACTCTTATTTTTTAATAGTAATTATATATTTTTTCTTAGATTTTCCTCTAAAATTGGATATAGTTTTTTATAAAACTATCGTACCTTATATCTAAAAAAATAATGGTACAAAGGTACGAATAACAGCAAAACCATTGGTATAGAAGGGTTAAACTGTGTCCTCTGCTAGTTCCAAGCGCTACCTCTATATTTAAAAGAATCCTATTCAAACACTTGATAATCTTGATTTTCCATAAGATGTACCTCAATTTGGATTATGGTACGCATAATAAGAGGCATTCGTATAAGAAAAAATAGGTAACAAGTGAGTGACTAGTCTTATTCCCCTGCAAAAATTGTATTCATCATAACTGAGGCGCTTGATACCAAAGGGATTCTGCCAATTTAACTTTGTATACAATTTCAACCAATTTTAAGTTTGCTTGTAGTAGTTTAGCCTCTATCTCTAATAATTCAGTTTGCCTCACTAACTCCAGCAAACTGATTGCGTTGTAACAACCAGTAACAATTGGTGACAAAAATGAACTCATTGTGATAAATGGTTGAAATATATAAAAAGCATGATATTTTGCTATTTGAATTAGAAGGGTTTTCTATATTTATGGAGTTTTTCAAGAGTAATTCAGGCTACTTCTGCGGCTATAATGGGGAGTTAATTTTGCAGGTATTTAGTCCTGTATATTACCACATCATGATGTATCCACATTCACATGAAAATCCGCAGGCAGTTTGCCATGTGAATGTGGAAGTATCGTTTTTACAAAATCCATAGTTTTTTTAATTCAATCCAGATGATATTTAGGGCTTAGAAACGGGATTCTCCTTGGTTCAAGGCGGTTTTGGTTCTTTGCAAGGAATGAAAGCGGTTCATATGGGGCTTTGTTAATGTTTGAAAGAATGGGTAAGGTAATGATACCCCCCATGAATTCTTATTACTTTTGTTACTTGGTTAGGATTAGAATTCTATGGATATTGTAAGAAAATGATGTGTAGGGAAAGATACTTATGTCATTTGGCAGCCATATGTTCATGATGTCCTGAAAGGATTGATATGCTTACATGGTTACCAAGTGCATAAATAGTAATTAAGCCACGTCCCTGTCCATTCTCCATTACAAATTCCATTATCATTCCTTTTTAGATGACATGCATGCTTCTAATGTAGAACCTGCTAATTTAAAGAAAACGAAAAGGAGGGGAACATGAATGATAATGATAAACTCAATGTTCAAGACAGAAACCAAGAGGGATTTTCCATTATTAATAGGAAAATTACTGATGTTAGATTTCATGATATCCTATTATACAGCTGGATATGGATATATTGTTTTGCTAAATGCTTATTTTCAAGAACAGATAAAGAAGAATAGTTGTGATTTAGAGTAATCCATGGTTTTAAGCTTGATAATTCGCTAAATCAGTGGAAAGATTAAGAATTCACGTTTTATGAAAATACTGCAGTCGATTGCCATATGGTGTTGCGATGAATCTTGAATAGTTGTTAAAACCTTTGTTACTTTTTTGGAATGAACTGTAATGTGGTGAGAAAACCAAGAAAACTTAGGTTTCTAATAGGATTCCCTTTGTCTATAAATCGCTAAAATTTAATTACCGTTTTAACCTCCATGTTGAAAATGATTAATATGGTATTCTAAGAAATTCAAATATGAGAGGCTAGTTTTATATTCCCTTGATTATTAGATTCCAAATAGATTGTTTTTTGGCCGTTATCCGTGGTTTTTAGAGTTTGGTTATCATAGTAGATTGTTTGGAAGTAAGGTAATAAGAATTTAAGAGTACCCGTAAAAAATAATGGTACTACGAAAAGTACAGCCAATGGTACATGTAAAATCCTTATATATCAAGAATTTCTATACTTTATTCTATATAAACGTACTCTTGTACTCTTATTTTTTTATAATATTTATATATTTTTCATGTGATGTCCCCTAAAAAATGGTATTAGTTTTTATAAAATAATCGTACATTATATCTATAAAAATAATGGTACAAAGGTACGTATATCACCAAAACCATTGGTACTAAAGGGGTGGGCTGTGTTCTCCGCTAGTGCCAAGTAATACCTCTGAATTCGAAGGAATCCTATTCAAACGCTTAGTTATCCTGATTTCCCATAAGATGTACCTCAGTTTGGATTATGGTACGTATAACTAAGAGGCTTTCATATAAGAAAAACAGGTTACAAATCAACTCCTTGTAACCTGTTTTTGATTCATATCATCCTTTCGAGTAACCCAGATAAAATGCTGAAAAGTAATCTTTTTCTCTAAACTCCTTTAATGTTATATTTACTTCCTCTTGCATCAACACATTTTGCATAGACTCCTTAAATACAACATCATCAATATAAATTTTGTGCATGTACCTTTCAAAATATCTTATGAGTTGTTTTTTAAGATTTTTAACCTGTCGCAGATTGGCTTCTTGAACTATATTCAAGAAATTTGCACTTTCTTCAAACTTTGGTTCAGCCTCTATGATTCTATTTAATACAATACCTACGCTTTTATAAAAGGTTTTCATTTTTTACCTCCAAATTATTTTTTTTACTATTCATCATTATCAACATCATCAACAACAAAGTAATTTCTCACAATCTCAGGCAAGTCTGGGTGGTCCAAATTTATTTTCCATGCATTTATCCGCCTGCCACTTTTGGAAAATGTCTTTTTCTTTTGGATACCAACAAAAAACTTGAAACTCTCCAAATCATTTAAGATTTTACGCGATGAGTTATAAAAGTTGTCCCAATCCTTGGTATTATCTTGGAATATCTTGAAACTGTCATCGGGAGCAATAAAGAGGACCTTTTCATCTTTTCCATCCTCATCGATATCTTCATCTTTTACGATATAGTGAACTCCCTCCTCCAGTTTCGGAAAGGTGGCCGCAGCCAATACACCGAGAGAAACGAGATACTGAATACTAGGGTGGTTCTCCTTGGTTCTCTCTTTCTTGTCTTCCCCATTGTTTTTAATAAAATTTAGTAAATCATTCATAACCTGTTCCGTATCAGGAAATCCAAAATACCCTAATACAACTTGTGCTCCTGCAGCACACAGGGCGTAATTGGTTGCCTCGCGACTGTCCATATTAGACATTTCAAGTTCTTCAAGAATTTCTACAAAGATATCAAAAATTAAATCTTCCCACTCATCAGATGTCATTTGTAGATGTTGTCCCATCCAATTGGCTATCTTTCCGGAACGAGCAAGGCGATTAAAGGCTTTAGTATCACGCTTAAACTTGGTCGAGTGAACAAAAACAGTACGAGACATTATCGCTGAATCTTCAGTTGGTACTTCTCCAGATAAGCCCACAATCGCATTGGTTGAATAGATTAATGGTGCATTGGGGTCGAGCGTGCCCCGCTTGTGGTCGTCTCTGTCAAAGGTTTTATTGATAACCTCCCGCATTAGATTAAAGAATCCGTTTTTTCCTGTATCCCTCACCTCGTCAAAATTAATCGGAAGAGAGCCATAAGCCTTAACAGATTTTCTCCAAATATCTTTTGTTGGGTTTGTATCGAACTTTCCTATTAGCCCAGCAATTTCAAATATTCTTCTCATATACTGAGTTTTACCTGACTGGAAAATACCTGTTGCAAATAAATATGGAAATTGCGGTGTATCCATCCGTTGTTCAAACATATGAACTTGGAATCCAGCAACAACCCAACCTAACCCGAGCAATCCTTGATATCCATACAACTTAAAGAAGCTCTGCAAGTATTCTAGAATTTCTTCTTTAGTTGGTTTAACTTGCTCTAAGGGACGAATTACCTTGAACATTCCATTATCAATAACTTTAAACGATTTTTCAGGTGTAACAATAAACCCATCCTTATCCGCATGATAAATCTCACCCTTTACATAAGCATACGTGGGATAAATCCAGCATTTATGTTCACGGTGATAACCAACATAGTCAATTAAGTGAACTGTCTCACCCTGATAATTCTTTATATAATCATATAGCAATTCAAGATGTTTTTGCTTCCCTATCCAGTTGAAATTTCCTTTTTTGGCCATTAATTCTTTAAAATGAGCATTAGTAGTCATAGCACTTGAATTTATGGTTATAACTACTGATTCTCCTCTACTGTCTTCGACTCTTACCACATTTGAATGATTACCATTTTCATCAATAAGAGTGTATAAAGGCGTAAGTATAAAATCCGAGATACGGACGGGGAAATTAGCTTCCCCTGTCCCTTCCCAAACGAAAAAGTATTTCCATTCGTATTGGATATGTAGTTCAGAATGTATTGCTTTCTCCTCTAACTTGGCGGCAGTAGGATGTTCATGAACATTACTCTCGTGTTCCTTGTCATCATTCTGTTTTTTGTTTTCTTTTTCTTTATCTTTGGATATAATGGATTTAAGAATTTTTTTAACGGATTTTTTCTTTTTAGTTCCTTGGTTTAAACCCTCGGAGCTTTTTTCTTTTTGGTTAGGTGCTTTATTCTGTTTCTCTTCCATAAATCAGAACGTTCCTCCATGTTCATTATTTCTATTTTCCAAACAAACTGTACCGAAATGCTTTTCAAATAAATCATAGCCATAGAAGCAGAATTCACAATGAAAAACATCTTCTTCCACCTCAAAAAATTCTGATGTTAAAGACCCTTCGTCTAAAAACACTTCGGCGGGTCTACCACAACTTGGACAACATGGCTTGTCCAACCTGTGAATTCCTTCTCGTTCCCAATCAGAATTAGTGTCTTTGTGAGTAAAACAAACGATATACTCAAACGTACTAAGGTTAATAAAGTCAATTATTTTCCTTTTCATGTTTTTTCCTCCTTGTTATTGTAATTCAACAATGTTATTATTAAATTGGTGATTTATGACCATTTTTAGGTCAGGGGCGTTAAAAATAATAGTCCTCGTCCAATTCCATAAGCCCCTCGGTATTTGGAAATGCGGCTTCGTAGTCGACCACCATAAATGGGATATTATCACTTGGTTTAACTCGTTTAAACACACAGCCCCAACACAAATGACTCCCATCTTCATTCTCGAACAGAATACGGTTTTTTGACACAAATCCATCCCTTTCGAGTTTCAGGTAAGCAATGTTATCACAATCATCGCATCTCAACATTTCATTTCTTACGTCTCCTTCCTCGTTTACTCCACCATCCTCAAAATTAATCACCTTATAAGCCACCTCATACTTGTTAACCCATTTATTATCGTATACTTCATCGTAAACAGAGCAATTTATCAAGTACTTTAATCTTTTCATTTACGCTACTCCTCCATATAGTAACTTTGGATTCATTGCTCTAATTTCAGTGCCAACAGAATCTGTATTTAGCAGTTGCTCTAGGATAGATTTCCTATGTTTCACCATCACTTCAGTTAACGAAAGCATGTCACTAATTTTCTCTTGATTGCTAAACAGTTCTTCTCTATCTTTAAAGATAGGGGTGAATGGAATAACTCCCATCAGAAACCACTTTCCATTAATCATTATGAAACTAGCTGTAAATAATGATTGAGGATGCTCTGAAAATTCGATAACAACCGTTCTGACTTCCTCTGGTGCTATACCTCCAGTGAGTTCTTCAATAAAGTTAGCTTTTACAATTATCATATTTTTACCTCTCCTCTGTATATTTATTTTTTTTGTTATTTTATCTTCTTGGAATTCTTTTTTCTTTATCATTATTTTTCATTAGCTGTTAACTTTTGAAGCAAATTGAGGCAATCTGGACAAAAATGCTCTATCCCCTCTTCATCTTCTAATTCATAAAATTCTGTAACTGTCCCTTTTTTGGGGGTTCGAGCCTCCTTTTCACAAAGGAAACAAGAAATAGGATTGTCAATAAAATCAAAATCTTTATATGTATCCAATGTCTTTAAGTCCAAAGAACTATAAATAAGCAAGTAATCCTCATCCATTTTTTCTATGAAACTAATATCAATTTTCCTTATCCCTTTTTCCTTTCTATTTCTCCTTACTGCCTTGTTATGTAAGTTAATCGCAAGTAATTCCTCCAAATTTTCATCAAAAGTCTTTTCACAAATCATTTTATCTGTAACTCCCTTCATATTTTTCATATTAATCAATTCCTCCTAATATTTATTTTCTATTCGAAAGTTTTTGTCCAAATCCATGACATCATCAAATGATACTCCATAATAATCAACAAGTTTTATCAAAATCGTGTACGTTGGGTCCCTTTTTCCTCTTTCAATCCTACTAAGAACAGAATTGGAAATTCCTATTCGTCTTGCAACTTCCTCTTGCGACACTCCTTTCTTGATTCGTAGTTCCAATAACTTATCTGCTAACAATCTAGACATCCTCCTTTCGTTCATTTAATCGTAAGGTGAATTCCTTATGCTCTTATTCTACTAAAGATTTGCCAATAAAGCAAATGTTTATTCAGAATATTCCTTGTATTTACTTTTATTTATACATTGTAATTTGCTGTAAAATCATTTAAACCCTTGTTATTACTGGTATTTTTGTGTTTTTTTTAAAAATACGAACCAAATCCCAACCACCTAATTTTTTACAATTTTTATTTATGTATTATATAAATCGTTATTTTCTATAGGTTTTTATTATTAATTAACAATTCAAAAAATATTTTAATTAAATAAAAGGTGCGGAACTTCTCTGTTCTGCACCTTCTTTCTCTTATCTTTTAGTTTTCATAATACTTTGTAACGGACTATACAAATTATGTTGTCTTATTAAATCTTCCTTCTCTAATTGGATATAACTTTTCGTGGTCGCGATATGTGCATGTCCTAAAGTACGCTGTAGAGTAAATATATCCATTCCGTTTAGGGCGGCTTGTTTTGCATAAAAGTGCCGAAACGCATGTGGTGATACCGACTTTTTTATTCCAGCTTTCTTAGCATATCTAAAAAAGCTGGTTCTCACCGAATCAATTCCTAAAGGCTCTCCAAAATTGCTGACAAATACATTACGTATGTCAAAGTATTGCCTTGTCTCATTAATTAGTTCAAAGAGTAACCGATTAACTTCACCCGAGAGCGGAATAATCCTCATTTTTCGATTTTTATTTTTGGATGCAGGCAAGTTTATACATCTTGATTTAAAGTCTATTTCTTCAACTTCTAGTGAGCAGATTTCATTGACCCTCATTCCAGTATCAATCAGCAACATTAACATAACATAATCCCTAAATTGCGCGAATAACCGCTGATTGGGTTGCTGTAATAAACGACGTACCTCTTCTTCTGTTAACGGCTCTTTGGTATCCTCGTCAACCTTCATTAATTTAATGTTTTCCATCGGGTTTCTTGTAATAATTCTTTCTTTCATTAAAACATTGAAAAAAGCCTTTAAAAAGCGAATACGAATATTGATTGTATAAGGTGACAATCCCTTCGATTGTTTAAGCTCTTCTTTTTTGAATGGATGTCCATCATACCTTGGCTTGTCATTTGCCAAGAAATTAATATATTCACGAACCGTGGCAGTATTGATTTCATCAATCCTTTCAATGTTAGGAATATGTATTCCCAACCACTCACAAAAGTATCTGTACTGAACAAAATACTCTCTTTTAGTACGTTCCTTTACGTTCTCCGTCTCCTTCACTTGAACAAATAAATTAAATGCCTCTTGGAGCGTATAATCCCTTCCTATAGGGCTTTTAAGTGACTCTCCTAATGCTTTAGAACCTCTTTCCTTCACAACTGCTTTACCACGTCTTTTTTCTGCTCCTGCTTGGATTGACATAATAAAAGCCCTCCAGTGAAACTACTGGAGGGCAAAACAGTCCTGAAGTCTAAGTAATTTTGTAACACAGTCTCATTGCTGCTAGTCCAACAGTTTCCCCATTTTCAACGGGGAAACTGTGTAGCAATCCATTATGTATCAAATACGGTTAAACCGTTGAAAATTCTAGGTTTTTATGAATTGGCGCAACCGAGTATTCTCGCGATTCCGCGACACAGTTTAGGAAACTGCAGCTCTATCCTGCTGAGCTACGGGGCCATTTATATATTAGATACCATATAAGTTATCATATCTTAGACGCCCTTTCAAGTTTCACCTAAAGAAGATATAAGGAAAATAGAATAGGATTTTCCTAAAGTCCTATATCTTTTACTAATGCCAATTTGAAACGAGGGATTTGTTCGTCAACATGGGATACTTGGTTATTAAATGGTCACTCAAGCTTCCGAAGCCATATAGCAGGATCTCTACTTTTCGCACCATCTCGATGAGGGTCATTTAGGCTTACGTCGATGACAATCCAGTCTTTTACCACAGAGAACCCCTCATATCTGTGACGTCAGGTTCGCACACGAATAGTTACGCCATTTTCCCTCGTCCTCTTAAAGGCATTCACTAAGATCCAAAAATGGCTACATACTGATCTGCCAGAACAAACTTATTCTCTTTCCATTTTAAAGTGTTCAAAACATACCCTAAAGAATCTGCATTATATCTTCCAGCTATTTTTTGATAGGCCAATAACTCATATACTTTATTTGAATCGAAATCTACTGGATACAAACCGCTTAAGGGATTTACAAATCCCTTAATTGGACTCTTGAGCTTGCCGTTCTTATCGTATATTTCATTTAAATATTCACTATCCCTAGTGGATATGTCTATAATATATTTTTTATTATTATTCTTGCTGACAACTTCAACTTTATAGTTGTCTTTATAAGTAACCTCGTACTTGTATTGCTCATTATATACATTAAAGTCAAAAAGTAATTGTGGTGCATTATTCAAGAAGGAATAAATGTAGTGGTACATAATCCCGCCACTGCCGCCTGTCGTGATGCTTATTAAAATATCAGCTACGCCATTTCCCGTGAAATCCCCCAGGAATAGTGTAGGGTTATAACCTGCATTTTCACGAAGTGCTGTACTAGTAAACCTGCCTGTTCTTCCATCCTGCACTAGAAGGGTTATATTTTGAGTAAATGGACTATCTTGAGTCTTTATTCCGGTTAAGTAAACATTATCTGGTGTTCTATCACCATTTACATCCCCCTGTACAAATGAAACAACACTCGGATAGTTCCTATTAGCCCTGAGATAATAATTATGCATAACATGCTCCTTTGGATTATAACCTTTTATAATATCCTATGGGCTAATAGGAATCTTGCTACAGAAAAGCCTAAAACATAATCACTTCACCGATACAAGCCTTTAATATACTCAATCTCTCGCTTTAATCCCTCTTCTAGGGATACTTTCGGGCTGTAGCCTAGAACCGATTCAGCTAAACGTATATCTGCCCAGGTATGTGGCGGATCTCCTGCCTGCTTATCCATATAGTCTACATGAGGTATCCGGTTGCATAATTTTCCGATCAAATCGATTACATCATTTAAAACGATCCGTGACTTGCCCCCAATATTAACCGCTATGCCTGCAGCATTCGCTTGGGCAGCCTGAAGATTTGCTTCTACGGCATCCTCTACATAGGTAAAGTCACGTGATTGGGTCCCGTCCCCATAGACCTGAATAGCTTCATTTCTTAAAACAGCCCGAATAAATTTATGGAACGCCATATCTGGCCTCTGCTTTGGACCATACACCGTAAAATACCGAAGGCTTATTGTTGGAACACCATAGTTATCAGCATATAGATGACATAGCTGTTCAGCTGCCAGTTTAGTCACTCCGTATGGGGACAGCGGTCTTGGATTGGTTGTTTCGGAGGTACTGCCTTCCGTCTTCCCGTAGATCGAGGAAGAGGAAGCATAAACCAATTTCTTGATCTCACTATTTTTTGCTGCTTCCAAGATAAGTTGCGTAGCTAAAATATTCATTTTAGAATAGTCCTGGAAGCTTTCTCCCCAGCTGCTGCGTACTCCCGGAATGGCCGCTTGATGAAAGACATAATCGACACCAGTCAGAAGATCCTTCCAATCTAGATCTAAAATATTTTTTTCTATCAAGGAAAAACCAGAATGCAATGCAAGCTCCTTAACATGATCCTGTTTAATTTTAGGATCATAATGATTGCTAAAGCAATCTACCCCCATAACCTGATACCCTTCTTGGAGTAAACGCTGGCTCAGGGATGAGCCAATAAAACCTGCACATCCTGTAACGATGGCTTTTTTCATTTTCTTACTCCTTTCCGCTTCCTCTCCCAAAGGAATGGTAGATAAATCCTAAACTCTTCAACATGCCCGGATCCAGCATATTTCTCCCGTCTATGATGAATTTATTTTTCATTCGCTTTCCTGCTTCGCACCAATCGATCTCCTTGAATTGCGGCCAATCCGTTATAATAAGGGCGGCTTCGCTTTGATCTAACGTATCGTATACGTCTGTGGCATAGTAAATCTGAGGGAAAATGGCCATGCTCTTTGTCATGGCAATCGGATCAAATGCTTTAATGGAAGCATGATACTGAAGCAGAAACTGGATGATCTCAATGGCCGGAGACTCGCGTACATCATCTGTATTCGGTTTAAAGGATAATCCAAAGATCGATACCGTTTTTCCTTCTATACTTCCGAGAACGGATAGCAGCTTTTCGATGACAAGATTACACTGTGTTCGATTGACTTCAATTACGGATCGCAAGATTTTAAACTCATAGTCCGCTTCCCCCGCCATTTGCACTAGGGCAGCTGTATCCTTAGGGAAGCATGAACCGCCATAGCCAATTCCAGCCTGCAAAAAGTAAGGGCCTATACGATGGTCATAGCCCATTCCCTTGGCCACATTTTGTATATCCGCTCCTACCTTTTCACACAGATTAGCTATCTCATTAATAAATGATATTTTCGTGGCCAAAAAAGCATTGGAAGCATATTTGATCATTTCTGCACTTCGTATATCAACTTTAAGTATGGGAACTTGCAGAGGTTCATAAAGGGAAACTAGGCCATCAAAAGCCCGCTCAGAACGCGCGCCAATAACAATCCGATCCGCTTGAAACACATCTTGAATGGCTGATCCTTCCCGCAGGAACTCAGGATTTGAAGCCACATCAAACGAAACATGCGGGGGTGCAATCTGCCGGATCAGCGTGATTAACTCATCATTGGTTCCAACAGGCACTGTACTCTTTACCACAATTAATTTATAAGCATTCAAACGTTTTGCGATTTCGGCCGCAGCATTTTTTACCGGACTTAAGTCCACTCGTCCTGAAGGCAAGGTCGGGGTTCCAACGGCAATAAAAATGATTTCTGATTGGCAAATGGCCTGATCCAAGTCCGATGTAAAGTGAAGATGGTCTTTGTTTTTTTCGATTAATTCCTTTAGACCAGGCTCATAGATCGGCGAAATCCCCCGTTGAAGGTTCCTAATCTTATCCGCGTCTATATCATAGCAAAGTACCCGGTTCCCTATTTCAGAAAGACAGACTCCCGTGACTAACCCAACATACCCTGCTCCTATAACCGATACATTCATAAAAGTCTCACCCTTAATAATTTCTGCCTCTTTAGTTAAATGAATGCAATAAATGCCCGCCCCTATTTATTAGAGGCGAGCATGTCTCATTTCTTATGAAACGCCTGAATGTCGATGTTTATCTTGTTCATATTGAAGGGCATCATGCAAAACAGGCCCTCTAGCATGATCAGGAATCGGAACGCCAAGCAGGGTACTGATCGTTGAGGCAAGCGAAACGATACTGTGTTTCTCATGAATCACTTTACCTTTTTGAATCATTGGTCCATGCATGAAGAATGGAACAAAGCGTTCACCCGTATCCAAATGTCCATGTCCGCCAATCCCATTTCCTTGGCCGTGGTCGGCCATGATCAAGAACGCTGTATCCTCCATGCTTCCTCTGTTCTCAAGCCACTGATAAAAATCAGCGATGAGCGCATCGGATTCTTGAATCTTTTGCAGATATTCAGGATATAGCACACCGCGGCTATGTCCGGTCTGATCTACCGCGATCATTTGCACTACAAACAGATCAGGTTCTTCCCGTTCATAAATTCGTTTCGCCTGTTCGATGATTTTCTTATCAACCACATCGTTATGGGATACAGCCGTAAAGCTTTCAACATGGTCACCAAAGGCATCAATTAAATGAGCACAACCAAACAGGACACCTTTTCTGCCCTGCTTCTTTAACACATCAAAAATACTTTCCACCTTGACGCCAAGGTCCCAAACCATGTTGGATTTAATGCCATGTTCCCAGGTATACGTTCCCGTAAACATAGAGGAAAAGCAAGTAACCGTTCTCGCCGGATAGATGGTTTCCATGTTTTCATAAACCGTTCCTCCCTTCATTAAGCGATGGAGAAACGGAGCTGATGCTTCGTACAGTCTCTCTTTACGGCATCCATCAATCACGACAATCACCATTCGTTTGGCTAATGGCTGCTGTTGCTCACTGGACGGTTCGACATAGGAGGGATACTCCTCCGGTTTCCAGTTAAAAAACCATCGGTGAATGAACCAACTGAACACTAGGAGTGCAATAGAAAAAATAAGATATTGAGGCAGAACGTTTAACGGTGCCGAAAGCTCATACACACCTTGCATCAACAGCAATTGGAGAAATACTTTGGGAACCTGCTCCCCCACATTTCCGCTCGTAGAATCTGTATTTAGCAGAAATAGCTTCCAAATTCTTAAAAAGTTAGTCCAAGGCGTTCCAATACGCAAATGGTAGTATAGCGTACCCCAGAAGAAAACGGTAAAAAATATAAAAAGACCAAAGGCAAGGATGTATTGGCTAAATGGCCCTATTCCGAACCCAAAGCCTGCCGCCAGCAGCGGAACCCACAAAAACCAGCGCAGATGTAGAGGGAAATCGTATTTATAGTAAATGGCCATGACCGGAGAAGTAAAAAGGACAGCGTAAAAAAACTTTGCAAGATCAAGGTCAGCCATGTGATATATAATAAACACGGAAAGAACAAAGATCGGAGTAAACGGTTTTCCCTCATTCAGCAAATTCCACATTCGAGCCATAATGATTTCAAATCTTGATGCTTGCTTCATACTTCAACTCCTTAAAACTTGATTAAACTTCTAATTCTGCCTCACTTTTATGTAGATGTAAGTAAGAATCATTTTCATTATAGTCTTCCTCTCCTAATTCCGTCAATGTTATCTACCCTAGCTTTCGACGGGTCAAACCCCAAAATAAGCTATGATAATTGTAGGGCCTTTATATTATTGACAATGATTTTCAATATGAGTTAGAATATTTTATGTATGATTTACCAAAATTGAGAAACCAAATTGTGTAAGGAAGGTGATTAAATTACTATGACAGCAGTATACAAAAAAACGTTCACCCTAGTACTAGGCTTCCTTCTGCTTTTCCAAGCGTCAATGGCCAGCGCATACTCTTATGGCAAGCCTGACGAAGAAGATATCGCGAATGTTTATACCCTTATCTATGCGGAGCTGCAAAAAGGATCGCCTGACTGGGGCAAGATTTCAACATCCTTTCAATCCGTAAAGGAGGAAATTGCTAATCCACATCATTTTGGAGCAAATTCTCCTAAGATGGCCTCCTACTTTGAAAGCAAAATTGCCAACAAGGACAAAAACGGAATTATCCCTAATTTTCAGGCGTTGCTCGTTTTAAACATTGAGAGACGATTAAAGTTTGTCGAGGAGAGCTTTACCGACTATAGCCGTGCAAAGCTGATCCTGGCCAAAGGCTATGCAACCTTTAGAGAATTAAAACCAACCATTAGCGGGAAGGTATCCTCTGCTGTTCTAGCGGATTTGGATAAATCTTTTAATATCATAAACGAAGAAGCTTTAGGAAATCCGGGGCTATTCGGAGTAGGAAAAAAAGAGCCCAACAAGGCCCTTTTTGATCAGCACCAGAATAAAATCTTAAACGCACTTAAGCCTAGCTTTCCATTAAATTTAACGTCCGCACCACAAAAAGGCATTTTATTGAAAATAGGCCAAAGCACTGCTACCATTAACGGAAAATCGAATAAACTTGATGCCGTTCCTTATATTAAGGCTAATCGAACCTACGTCCCTCTTCGCTTTATCAGTGAAGCTTTTGGTGCCAAGGTAACATGGGATGGAAAATCACAAACCGTAACCGTTGTTTCAGGATCAAAGAATATCAAACTAACGATTAATAAGTCCTACGCCTATAAAAATGGAACAAAAGTCAATTTAGATGCTCCGGCAGAGATAAGAAACGGCCGTACGTTTGTACCCGTTCGATTCATATCTGAAGTGTTAGGATATAAAGTAAATTGGAATGCATCAACCAAAACAGTAAGTATTCAATAGTTTAAGTAAACAACCATAGCTTATCATGCTATGGTTGTTTTTACTTTACGGATAAACAAAGAAAGACTGCTAATCCCACAGGACTAGCAGTCTCTCATACTCTATATTAGTTGATAATCACTTCACCATTATAATAGAACACATTACTCTTCAATAGGTTAGAAACCGCACGTACTGGAATATAGGTACGGCCATCCTCTAGAACAACCGGCTGATCAAGCTGAAGCTTATCATCCTTCTTACCGTTTACATAAACATCCTTGCTGCCGACAACTAACTCGACTTTCGTACTGCCTTTCGTAATCACAACCTTGCTATCAGCTTGCACCCAATCTACCTTTGCGCCGAGTGCTTCCGAAATAAAGCGTGTGGAAGCTAATGTGCGATTGGTTTGTTCATTTAGATAAGATGCTTTTTCTGAGAATTGTACTGATTTTCCGTTAAGCTTTAATTCGTTTTCCCCGATTTTAAAGTAGATTCCTTTCAAGCCGGAATGCAGCTTCAATACCTCGAATGCCTCTTTTGCCGCTTCTTCTACCTTATCCGCTTCTAATGCTTCATAGTAGGCCTGTCCGTGCAGCTGTACTTGTGCATATACTTCAGCATCCAATATGGTTTCTAATTGGCTTGCGAACGCATTTCCTTCTGCAGCATGAACAAGTGCCCCCGCCTTATCTTTTTTCGCAAGATCAACAAACAAGGCTTTGCCTGCATATTCATTTACTTTTGCAGATGCAGCAGTAGCCAGATGCGATTTCACCACATCTCCCTTTACTTGAGAAGCATCTCCGCCGCCTAAGGCATTTTTAATGGAATCCGCAGCTTCTTGATTTCCACCTGCTAAATAGTTATAGATTGGCATAAAGAAGAAGTAACCCTCAGACATATGAACTTTTGCATCTTCATTCTTGCCTTCCTTCACATCCTGCTCAATCTTTGCTGCGTACTTGCTAGTTGCTAATACGAACACCTTCATCATGGTCTTGTGGAAATATTGGCGATATACATTAAATGCCGTATTATCTCCATTATCTACTGCCTGCTGCATCGCTGGTACAACGGTAGTTTTCAGAAAATCCTGCATGGTCGTATTAAAGTCCTGATCGCGCTTTCCAGCGGTTACATAAATGGTTCCTTCAAAAAGTCGAATGGCCTGATTCAATGCTTCTTTAGCCTTTTGTTTGTCCCCAGCCGCCAATGCCGTTCTTGCTCCACCATTGAATTTATTAATTTGATCATAGAAGAACCATTGAAGACCCTTATCAATCGCCTGCTTTACTTGGCCTGCAGTTGCCTGACCTTCAACACCAGCATTCAGTACGATAGAAAGCTCTTGATCAATGACAGGATTAACAGCGATTACAGAATCCTTGAAATTCTTTTCATAGTCGGCTTTTACCTTGGCTAAATCAACTTTTTCAGCTTCAAATTCCTTTTTAATCAACTCAAAATTAGCTAGCTGGGTACCCTGAAGGGAAATATCTGTAGTATATTGGAACACAGTTTGCGCTTGAACAGATGCTTGTTCTGCGTTCACTGCAGATTCGAAGGATAGAAGGGAACCTCCTAATGTTAAAGAAAGAGCTAATGCCGTTGAAATCCATTTTCTCTTATTCATATGTACCTAAACCCCCATCAAAAGTTAGTTAGATTTAAATGATATTGATTATTACACTCTATATAATGATAATCATTATTATTTGGTATGTCAATATACAAGAAGGAAATACTTACATATTTCTCTTCGCAAAAAAAGAGCCGCCACTCATGTGCAGCTCAAATCATGCATAGTAACTCATACTACTCTATCATCCATTCGTATAGCGTAATATCATGGTAAACCGGATCAAATAACGGATTAGAAGAAAATTGGCCGATTTCCCGAATTTGTTTGGATACATCATACCCTTGCGACTTAAATCCCTCCACCACCGCATTAGTGAGAAAGATTCGTTTCCCTTGGTTCAACAAGAGGTCTTCCATAAAAATTTCATATGTAAAGATTCTTTTATGCTCATAAGGCACTTGCAAGTATTCCATAACCCTTGTTTCTTCCCATGTATAGACAAGAAAAGGACTCTCAATCGCATTCAAATGATCTGCTAATTGATAAGTTGCCGGGGATACCGTTGCCTGTTCCTTACTCAGCGTCATCCCCGCGAAAAATTGCACGCTAACCATCATAACTAAAAGACCCCATTTTATTCTTAGATTCCTTCTTGTTCGCAAGATTAGAATATAGAACAACAGAAGAGATGGCCCAATAAGGGGGGCAATATGCCGTGGCTTATCGATGTTCTGTGCAAACCAGGCATAGATAAAATAAAGAATCAGCAAGCTGGCCATTCCATAGTAATGGCGAAAATCATGGATGCGAAATCCGAACCGTATAGATTCTATAATCATAAGGATAAAAAGAAAAACCATTCCGGATGCAATGATCATTGATTGACCAATTAGCCCTGTCCACAAGAAATTTTCAAATAACAAGACTATCCCTCTGTCTAAAAGAGGTTGAGGATTAGACAAGGCTGACCCTCCCCATTCCGTGAAATGGCCTTTCACGAATTGAAAGGATAGTTCCAAAAAGCCACTCCAGCTTCCTTCCGACATAACAAGCCCTGTTACCCAAACCAGCTGAAAACAAATAGCAAGAATGAAATAAACCGCCCATCGCTGCCAGTAGCCTTGGCCCTGAAGCGCTCTTCTCTCTTTGATCCAGAGGTAGATAATCCCTACTCCGAACACAAAGTAAGATAATCGAATCCCCATCAAGATACTAAAAAGAAAGAGGGGCAGGATTTGTGTTAACCAGGTCCTATGCTTATTCGCTAAATATAAACTCCATAGATACCACCATAATACGGATAGAGCCGAACCTTCCGACATGGGTTGACTGGTTAATATCCAAAAATAGGTGGAACATTGAATGCAGAAGGTGATAAAAAGACTTTCTAATTTGGATAAGCCGTTTCTGGCTAATAGATAAATGGGGATCGATGATGCTGCACTCATAAGAACATTAAAAATAGACAAGGATTGAACGGGATCAGAAATCCATTGGTGAACCATCATTCCGCCAAGAATAAAGTAGGGGTAACCAGGAAAATGAGGCTGCATGGCCAACAGATCAAATCTTGACAGCCCTAAAGCAAAATCCACCTCATCCCAGGATCTAGCAAATGTGCTGCTGTATTCTAGACGCCATCCATACATGAAAAGAAATAAGAGTGTAATAGAAATCAAACAAAATGTAGAAATTAGAAGCCTAGGGCCCGATAATCTGTTCATCCCGCTAAATGATCTTGCAGGGATTGTTTAGCGTCAGCAGTTCTTGAAGGTGATTGTACAGGTCGGCGGATTTCTTTATAAATAGCTGGCAAAACCGATGTCAAATAAGCCCTGAATTTAATAAAAGACTCTCCCTTCGTTCTTACTTGGTAGCGTATAGGTATTTCCTTTACCCGAAACCCTTTTCGAATCAAATTTAAGGTTAGCACCTGAGCATAGTTATAATCGTGAACAATTTCTGCATGCTCCATGGCTTGTCTGGAAAAAGCTCGCATGCCTGATTGCCCGTCATAGATCCATTTGCGAAGAAGAATGGACTGAAGGAAAGTAAAAAAGTAATTACCCAATCTCCGGTGAAGCTTCATCCCCTTAATTTGGCCTAAAAATCGTGATCCCATCGTATAATCGGCTTCCCCGGACATAATAGGATAGACAATATCCGGAATTTGCTCAGCAGGATATTCATTATCGGCATCAATCATGACTCCTATATCTGCATCCAATAAACAGCATTCATGCAATCCTTGGCGAACCGCAGCCCCTAAACCTCTATTTGCATCAAACGAAAATATGTGATCCGCTCCGGCTCGTTTGGCTTCCTCAACCGTATGATCTTTAGAGCCATCATTGATTACGATGACTTTTACCTCTACTCTGTGATCAAAACTTCTGGGGACCTTTGAAATCACTTCAGCAATAGAGCCTTCTTCATTATGTGCCGGCAAAAATACGATAACTTTAACTTTTTTCATTTCTTTTTCTCCTCATTCCCCAACTCATGATCTCCTTCAACACAGTTGGAGTGCGATATAAGATGTAAATCCCAACTAAGTAAGAAAATATAAATTTGAAACCATGGCTAATCATGGCCACATGATAAGCTTTCTCCATAGAATAACCAATGGAGTATAAAGAAAAGGACATGACTGTTTCATAAGTCCCAATTCCTCCTGGTGTCAAGTGAAACACCTGCCCAGCTATCGTCATGCTATTTACCCAAATCGCCGCCAATATCGAGATGGGATTCCCTATTGACTGGGTTACTCCAAACACAACTATGGCCTCAAGCAGCCAACTCATTAGGACAAGACCATACATATATAATCCGGATAAGGATATCAGTGTGGTTTTCAATAGATTTACATGGCGATGAATCATAGGCACGCGCTCGAGGCCCTTTGAACGCCATAATGCAATCACCAACAGGGCAACCATAGCTATAAATACAACAAAATCATTTGGATCCCAATCTCTCCAATATAAAATGCCTATACTACAAAACAAACCTAGACTCAATAAATCTAACAATCTCATCACAGCAACGGAATGAGCAGCCAAATCCCAAGAAAGATTATTTTCTCTTGCGATCATTCCAGCTCGGACAATATCCCCTACCTTCACTGGAGCTATATGATTTACAAATAAACTATAAAAAAGGGCATGTAAATAGCGCATTAATGGAATATCTTTTTTTAAGTACATCTTCCAGGCAAACGCTTTGCAAATAAAAGACAGGTAATATAAGCCTGTTATCAGAATAAGCCAGAAAGGATTTCGCAGGAGCTCAATTCCATAGCTTTTCAATTGGCGATAGTCAAAAAATTGCTTACATAGGTATATAAAATATAAAAACATAATAAATCCAACAATCCTAGCTCCCCATTTTTTAAGCATGGATCATGTTACTCCTCATTAATAAAAACTTATAGGACAGTATACCGAATACTGTCCTGGATATAAATGAAAACAAATTGGAATTCTTTATGATAATGATAATTTTTATCACATATAAATGATATAGTTAGTATAGATCCTTGTCAATAGAAATAGCATTGTCTGGAATATTAAATATTGACAATATATAGTGTTGCATGTATAATTTAGGTTGATTTTATTTAATAATGATAATTAATATCAATATTGCATTTTGTGAAAGGACGTGTATGCGTGGACGGGCAAGCATTTTTAATTACCTTTCGCGAAGTTTTAGAGGCTCTATTAATAGTTGGAATTATTACCACCTACCTTACTAAAATGGGCCAAGAAAAATCTCACAAGTGGGTTTGGCTAGGAGTGTTCGGTGCAGTCGTTTCCAGCCTAATCGTTGCGTTTATATTCCAAGTGATTATGACTAGTTTCGCTGCCATGGGTAGCCAGCATTATTTGCGAATTTCCATCATGCTTATATCCAGCATACTCTTAACCCAAATGGTCGTTTGGATGGCTGATAATAGCAATGATATTAACACGAAGACGAAGCAAAAGCTTGACCAACTGATCACGGCAGGCAGCATTTTTGGGATGGTAATTCACGCTTACCTAGTTGTATTAAGAGAAGGAATTGAAACGGTCTTTTTCTTTGCGGCGATAAGTGGCGGGGATATCTCAAAGGCCATTCAAAGCTGGGGAGCCTTGCTAGGTGTTGTTTGTGCTGTTATTGCAGCTTACATCATATTTAAATCTACCATACGGTTTCCATTAAAAACGTTTTTCAAAATCACTGGTATTATGATTGTGTTTATAGCCGCCGGTTTATTTGTTCAAGCCATCGGCGCTCTTCAAGATTATGGTTTTATTGGAACGCTTAAAGAAGACGTTTATAATATAGCCCACATCCTCCCAGAACATCCAATAGACGAAGAGCAGCTGCGGCGGGAAGGCATTGAACCGCTCATTAGCGGTCAGATCGGTCTTTTCTTAATGGCCATGTTTGGATATTCCCATCATCCATCCTTTGAAGAAACAATCGGTTATTGGGGTTATTTTGCAGGTATCTATTTCTTTCTTCGATATCGAAGAAAAGTGTCCTCTCCAGCTAAAGAAGTGTTAAACAAGAAGTCTGAACTCGTAGTAAAAACAAGTGAACAATAAAATTTTGGGCAGTATAAAAAAATTCCTTGTCCTCTCCTTAAAGCGAGAGCAAGGAATTTTTTTACGGAATAAGAAAGTATAAACTTAATCCTTATTCCGCATAAAAAGCTTCCTCTAAAGGTGGTCTGGCTACCCCGAAATGCTTCAATGAAGCTTTTTTTATTAAAACGCTTAGCAAAGAATTACCTATTCCCCATTTTGAAACGACGGGTCAATAAACCACGAAAGGTTGACTTTCTTTTCTAGGTGTATGGCCTTTCTCAAATTCTTTTCATCTAATTGAATAGGCGATAAGGAATGTTGCTTAGAGTAGGTGATAAATTCCTCAACCGCTTTTCGAACAGCCTGCGAATCGTTTCGGGTATTCTCTGTGTGGGTAATTAATAGCCAAATTTGCTCATTAGGATCTTTACTCGCTGCCACTGCAACTATAGGAGCTCCATCTAAATAAAGATTCACAGCCGATGACAAACGGACATATCCGAAATCAATTTCCTTATTTCCAACCAGTGCGACGATATCCGTTTCCTCGGCGTACAGCTGGTGTGTTTTATCTTGCCCCTTTATGGAGTTATAATTTGCTGGTATTCCCGTAAGCAAAACTCGCTCATCAGAGGAAGAACATCCCGTTGCTGCTCCTAACGAGAAAAGTATGATCATGATCAAAGCCCCAATTCTTTTTTCCCACACGATTCATCACCTCAAAACCAAGTAATCCACTATGGTTTATTATACTTACATTGTCTTTGATCTTGGAAAACTGGTCAAGCCATATAATGTGTAGCGTGTACATTTAACCATTTTTGAAAAAAGACATAATACCCAGTGGTTTTTAAGGATATAAAAAGCCACTATTTATCCAAAATAACAGACCATCCATTATGATCCAAAAAAACTTTTGCTCAAAATGAAAAAAAGCATTATACTTAAGGAAATAGATTTGTCTGGAGTATAGCTATGATTCCACTTTTTAAAGAACCATTCTCTCAAAAAGTAAACAGTTTAAAGCAATTATATCGACTGATTTTTAAACATGGACCTATTACCAAAGGTTCCTTGATTGAATTAACGGGCATGAAGCAAAGCACATGCACCAGATTAATTGAGGAGCTTCTTCAGGAAAATGTCATTTTAGAGAGCGGGCTTGCGGAATCGAGCGGGGGACGTAAACCACTCATGTATCAAATCAATCCTAAGCTTTACTATCTCATAGGAATTGATATCTCCCGCATTCACTCTAAAATCTTATTAATGGATCTTCAGCTGACGATCTTGGCAGAAGTGAAGATGACCATGAGACAAGATAGTACGCCTGAATTGACCATTCAGTGGATTCGAAATCAAATTAACCATCTTTTACAGCAACATGAGATTAGTACTAATTCTGTCTTAGGAATAGGAATAGGAGCGGTCGGTCCATTAAATCGAGAAGACGGAATAATTATGAACCCATTAAACTTTCCTTCTGTAGGGTGGAAAGATGTGCCGATCTGTAAGATTTTACACGAACATTTTAACCTTCCTGTTTTATTGGATAATGGAGCGAATACAGCCGTTTTAGGAGAGTATATCAACGGGTTCTGGAGAGACTCGGATAGCATGGTCTATAACCTGACAGGCGTGGGTATTCGTTGCGGTATCTTAACCCACGGTCAAGTGAATCGGGGTCCCGTAGATATGGAAGGGGCTTATGGCCATACCACCGTAGATCTTCATGGGCGCCAATGCTCTTGTGGAAAGTATGGCTGTTTAAATGCCTACGCTACGATTCTCGCTATTCAAGAGGAAGTTATCCGTGGAATCAAGCGAGGACGCCCTTCGTTATTAAAAGAACGTGGCTTGGATATGGAACAAATTGAATTCAGTGATATCTGTTGGGCTGTAAAAGAAGGAGATCCGCTTTGTCGGGATGTTGTTCGAGATGCTGCCTACTATTATGGAATCGGGCTTGCCAATCTAATGTTTATGCTCCATCCGGACATCGTTCTGCTTGGGGGACCCTTGGTTACCGAACTTGACTACTTTTATCAGGTTTCCACAGAGATTGCGCTGGAAAAGATGCAGCTTTACCCTGACTATCCCGTCCGTTTTAGCCGGGGGAAACTAGGGGAAAATGCGGTAGCGGTTGGTGCAGGAAGCATGGTTTTCGAATCTTTCTTAAGGTAGGTGGAAGCTAAATGACACAAGAAAAGGTTTCAGTGAAGATGATCTGGAGAATTTTCTATACGTTCTTTTTCATATCCCCTGCCACTTTTGGAGGGGGATATGCGATGATTCCTCTCCTAGAGAAAGCTGTTATCGAACGTAATCAATGGATGAAAAAAGAAGACATTACTGATGTACTTGCTATTGCCCAAACAGTACCCGGTTCGATTGCTGTTAATGCTGCTACATTTATAGGGTATCGCTTAGCTGGTGTCATCGGCGCCATTGCTGCAACCATCGGCATGATTACTCCTACATTTATCATTATTCTGGTTCTCGCCTCTCTGTTCTTGGAATTTCAACATTATCCTATCGTTCAGGCTGCTTTCTTGGGCATTCGTCCCGCAATTGTAGCTCTCATCTTCTTTGCCGCTGTTAAGACGGGGAAGACTGCCATTTCGGACAAAACAACAGGTATGGCAACAATACTTACAGTTGTTGTTCTATTATTCACACCGGTTCATCCTATGTTAGTAATTCTGATCGGAGCACTTGCAGGAATCGTGTTAGCAAAAAGGAAGGCACCAGCCAAGTATAAGGAAACAGACTTAGATTACTTCATGGGAGCCGGAATTTAAAGAAGGGAAGAAAAACCAATGTTATGGTGGGAGCTATTTATATCGTTTTTTAAAATTGGTTTTATTTCTTTCGGCGGTGGATATGCAATGATCCCCATTATCGAATACGAGGTTCGAAAGCATGATTGGATGACCCCTCAGCAATTTACAGACGTTATCGCCATTGCCGGGATGTCACCAGGTCCAATCGCTGCCAACAGCGTTACATTTATCGGCTATAAGATTGCAGGAATGCCTGGTGCCATCCTTTCTATTCTAGCCATTTCACTTCCTTCACTGATTACCGTCCTGCTTGTTGCTGTAGTTTTTCATAAGATTCAACACCATCCCTATTTTCAGTCCTCCTTTTATATCCTACGACCAGTCATTACCGGGCTGATTGCCTTTGCTGCTATTCGATTTGCTATTAATAATGGTATCATCAGCTGGTCTCTTGACATCGCTGGAATCCTTATCATGATAGGCGCTTTAGTCATCCTCCTGTTTACAAAGCTTCATCCAGCTCTATTAATCGTCATATCAGGTATTGCTGGAATAGCATTCTACTATTAATAGGAAAAAAGAGCTGCGATAAATCGCAACTCTTTTTTCCCATACCCGTGATTATTTTACAATCTCCCATTCCTTGTTTTTCTGCAGCTCTCTTAATAGCCCTGTTAATTCATTAATGGTTCGAAGTCTACTATCCCAAGCCTCCTGTTCCATACTTTCATAAGGTGAGATCCAGACCGTTCTTCCACCTAACTTCTTAACGGGATATAAATCATTCCACGGGTTGTCCCCTATCGATAATACCTGATTGGGCTGCAATCCTGTTTCCTCAAGAATTGATTTCATCCGAGAAGCTATTCCGTGCGGTTTTTTTCCATCATAGAAAACCTGATCAAATAAAGCGTCTATTCCTAAGTAGCTAACGCATTCCACCCCATTATAGTGATCCGTATTCGTAATGAGAATTTTCCTTTGAACTCTTGTCAATTCATTAATGGCCATCATCAATTGATCATCTCGCATAATGCCATTTTCTGAGGAGATCATATCTTTTCGAACCTTTTCAAATGCCTCTCTTAATCTTCCATCCGATAGGTTTAAACGTCTAGACAAAATTGCCACTACTCCCCACGCATCACCGGCATAAAGGCAATCATTCCAAAAGTTTGGATCTGTATTGGCAAGATGAATTAATTTTTTTAGATCCGCTTCCTGGCCATCCCATGTTTGAGCAGATTGAATGTTGTCCTTGACTACGTGGAATGCGATTTCATGGCGATGATGATAAAGATGTCCTAATTTAAAAGGATGAGCATGCTGAAGAATGCGTTTAGCTTCAGCTATTACGTTATCTAACTCTTCTTCCTTTTCGGATTCTCTCAATAAGTGGCCTAAGTAACGCTTATAAAAATCATGATCTTGATATAATGTACCATCCAAATCAAAAATGATAACTTCTATTTCCCTCATCCATTTCACTTGTTTACCCCCCCCCTGAAAGAAAGGCTTCCATTTCTTAGTACCAGGTAGCTAATACTAAGAATAGAAGCGCTTATCGTTCGTTATCTATTTGCTTAACAATTCATCTGCTTTTCTTGCTGCTTCCGCAATGGCAGCTTCCGGTGCTACCGAACGGTCTAGAATTGCCCGTTTAATTTCATCTTGAATGATTGTCCCAATTTCCGGGTAAACAGTCTCCATGGGACGAGGACCTGCATACTCGAGTTGATCGACGGCTACTTTAAATTGAGGCTTTTCTGCGTACAATTTCTTCATCTCTTCGCTTTCAACGGCAGACTTACGGCTTGGCAAATATCCCGTAAAACTACTAGCATAGATGGTTTGTTCTTTTTCCGTCATCCATTTGATAAACTTCCAAGCCGCTTCTTTCTTTTCCTCCGAAAGGCCCGCTACAATTACCATGTTCGCTCCACCAGTCGGTACGCCATAAGTGGTATTTGCAGGCATAAAGGTCGTATTCAATTCAAAGTTTCCTTCTTTTGCGATCTCTAGAATTTTCGTTAAATCAGCAGTTGAGCTAAAGTACATGCCTGATTTTTGGTTTGCAAAATCCTGTCTGGATAAAGGACTCGCATCATCACCCGTAGGGATTTTAAGGATGCCCTCATCCACCATCTTGATCCAAAGCTTCACCGGATCGACTCCAGCGGCGTTGTTAAAAGCAGCAGTCTTTCCATCCTCAGAGATCATCTTTCCTCCGCTGGATTTTACAAACCCTTCATAAAACCAGATACCAACTGGCATGGTCATGCCTACTCGCTCCCCTGGAACCGTCATTTTTCTGGCATACTCCTCCCATTCCTTCCAGTTCTTTGGACCTGCCGGGTCTAGACCAACCTCCTTGGCCATGGTTGCATTTAAATATAACAGCGGTGTACTGCGCAGATAAGGAAGGCCATGAAGCTTACCATCAATATAGGAATTTCCCATGAGTCCAGGAATAAAATCATCTATGTCCACTTGGTCCCTTTGAACAAACGGCGTTAAATCTTCTGTCATGCCATTTCTCGCAAATACTCCCATAGAGGCAATCTCATTAAGGGTAACGGCAGGAGGATTTCCCGCTGCAAAAGCCGCTTGTGTCTTAGCATGTAGTTCTTCGTAATTTCCCTGGAAACTCGCTTTCACATGAACCTCATCCTGTGATTCATTAAACATCTTTACTAGGTTCTCATTATTTTCCCCGATTTTATCGCCAAAGGCATACCAGTACTCGATTTCCACTGGCTTTTTATCCCCTTGCGCAACTGGTTGTCCGCTAGCCGTTTCCTCCTGGCTTAGCCCGCATCCCGCTAATGTCAGCATTAATGTGGCTTCTAATGTCAATTTGATAAGCTTTTTCATGTTTTCTCTCCCCATTCTCTATTCTCTCAATCCTTACTTCACACCCGTATAAACGAAAGCCTTAATAATCTGTTTTTGTGCAAAAAAGAAGACAATTAGGATTGGGACAACTAAAATCATGTTCCCTGCCATTAATATGTTCCAAGAAACTCCGCCCTCTACTTTCATGATTTTAGCTATCCCAATGGGTAAGGTTCGGGCTTCATCCGATGTGGTCATGACCAGGGGCCAAAAATAATCATTCCAGTGAGCAATAAAGCTAAATAGTCCGAAAGTGATGAGCGTAGGCATAGCCATAGGAACCATGATTTTATAAATGATCTTCCATTCATTCGCTTGATCTAATCTTGCAGCTTCAAGCAGTTCTTCCGGTACCTGCATAAAAGCTTGCCGCAGCAGAAAGATACCAAAGGCACTGGTGGCAAAAGGAAGAATTAAAGCGAATAGCGTATTAATTAATTTCCAAGAGCTCAATTGCAAAAAGACCGGCAAAAAAATCAATTGGGCGGGGATCATTAATGCGACCATGGTCAAAGAAAAGAAAAGTTTATCCCCTTTAAATCGATATCTGGCAAAGGCATACGCTGCAGGTATAATCGTTAATAATTGCAGGATGAGGATACCGATAGAAACTATGACACTATTCATAATGAAGTGCAAAAAAGGGCCGGAGTTCCAAGCTTGAGCAAAGTTTTCCCACATCCATTCTTTCGGCAGCCATTTAGGCGGAAAGGTGATAGTCTCTGGCAACGTCTTAACGGAAGTGGAGATCATCCATAAAAAAGGAACAGCAAAAACGGCAATCATAAGGATGATCCCAATGAGGTTTACCCCTTTTAACACCTTGTGGGTGAAGGTCATCGTCTTCACACCTTTCTACTTATCGATAATGTACTTTTTTCGCTACGAGTCTAAAGTAAATGACAGTCAAAATAGAAATCACAACTAAAAGAATAACCCCTGCAGCCGATGCATAACCGATTTTAAAGAAACGAAAACCATTTTCATAAATAAAATAAACGAGGGTATTCGTTGAATTGATCGGTCCACCCTTGGTCATGATATCAATGGTTTCAAATACCTGGAAGGAATTGATCATATTGATAATGATTAAGAAAAAGAGCGTTGGCGAAAGCATAGGCAATGTAAGTTTATAAAACGTAGTAAACCGTTTGGATTGATCAAGCTCAGCCGCCTCATAAATATCCTTAGGAATGCTCTGCAGACCCGCAATAAAAACCAAAGCGTTAAACCCTACCCCTTTCCAGACGGCTACCAGGACTAGTGATAAAAGGGCAGTGTTGGGGTGAGAGATCCATTCCAACCCAGGCAGACCGAAGAATCCTAACACCCAATTTAACAAGCCGTAACTTGGCTCCATGAGCCACAGCCACAGCATCGCGACGGAGACCAGCGAAATAATATGGGGGCTAAATATGGCAGCTTGTACAAACCCGTATAAGGCACCGGGCCGATTTAGGCGAATGGCTAGCATTAAAGAAAGCGTAATACTGAATAATACCGTTAAAATGGTATAGATAAATGAATTTTTGAGAACTTCCAGAAACCCTTGATCTTGGAATAATTGGATATAGTTTTGAAATCCGACGAACTGTTTCGTCGGACTTACAAAATTCCACTCAAACAAGCTTAAGTAAATCATGTAAAAGATAGGATATATAAAAAACATCATAAAAACGATCATGGCAGGAGTAATCATCATATAGGGACGCATCCGTGTCCAGAAAGACATTAGAAAACTCCCCCTGCAACCAGTTCACGCTCTATCTTTTCCTTCCCTACCTCTATTACTACTCGCTCTCCCTTTTCATCAAAAAAATATAAATCGGAATAAGGAATAAATACTTGTACCTGCTGAGAGAGTTCAATGGGTCGTAAAAAGCTTTTGACATAAAATTGGCCTGCTCGAGATTGAATCTGATAGATTGTTTCTGATCCCAAGGTTTCTCTCGTCAGGATTTCCCCTGAAATTAAAAGCCCTTCTGTTTTCTTCCCTTGAACCATTACCGCTCTTTCAGGCCTAAAACCAACAAAGGCAATGTCTGGGTGGGTTATTTTTAGTCCGTCTAGGTCATTACGTTCTACTATATTCATCGCAGGTGTACCTATAAACTGAGCAGAAAACAAATTCGCTGGGTTATGGTACACATGAAGGGGGGTATCCATCTGTTGGACTACTCCGCGGTCCATGATGATAATTTCATCTCCCATGGACATAGCTTCCACCTGATCATGCGTCACATAGACAAAGGTGGTACCCAATCGCTTGTGGAGCTGGATCAATTCTGTTCTCATTTGGTTTCTTAGCTTGGCATCAAGATTGGATAAAGGCTCATCCATTAAAAATACTTTCGGGCTTTTTACCATGGCGCGAGCCAACGCTACTCTTTGCCTCTGACCCCCGGAAAGCATCTGGGGCTTTTTATTCAAATAGGGAGTTAAACCGACGATTTCTGAAATATCATTTACAAGCTTGGCTCTTTCTTCTCTCGGCACTTTTCGGTTTTTCAAACCGAATTCAATGTTTTCCTTCACAGTCATTGTCGGATAAAGCGCATAGTTTTGAAAAACCATGGCTATATCCCTTTTTCCTGGGAGAACATGATTCATGCATTGATCACCAATCCATATCTCGCCACTGGTTTGTGTCTCAAGACCAGCAATCATTCGTAAAGTGGTTGATTTACCACATCCTGAAGGGCCGACCAAGACGGTAAAAGAACCGTCTTTAATCGTTAAGTTTAGGTTTTTGACAGCAGCTTCACCGTTTTCATATTTTTTTTCGATATTTTTCAATACGATCTCGGCCATTTTCTATCACGTCCTTTTCTTATTTGACAGCACGAGCAGGGACGGATACGGTATAAACCTGATCGAAGGAACGGCCCTTGCATTCCACGGTATGGTTAAAATAAGGCATTGGGTTATATACTTTCGGTGCATGCTGCAATAGCTCAGAATTTTCTACTTCTATTAGATGAATCTTAATCTCGTCTTGTTTAAGCTCTACCATGCGGAAACAAGGATGATCGAGACACGCGGCGGTTTGCACAAAATGCCATTGGTTCTCATTTACGATGGAATGAACATGATTATGCCCATTAAAGTAAAGGCCTGCACCAGTCTTTTTTCCAAGAATGCTCCTCATGTCAATCGAGGGGTGGATCGATAGCTTATCCATATGGGATCTTGCCGTGGTATCATATACGGGATGATGGGCGAAGATGAGCAAAGGCTTATCCTCAGATTCTTGAACTTGCTGTTCTAGCCAGCTTAATTGTTCGGCATCTATTGTTCCGCCCCAATCTTTCCAATCCATTTCCCTAGTCGTATCTAGAAAAACAAGATGAGCCTCTTCGGTCTTCACTGCATGATAGCGTTTTTGGCCCGTTATGGAGAAAACATTGGTTTTAGGCTGTAAATATACATCATGATTGCCTAATACATGATAAAAAGAACGTTCACTGTTGTTAATATGGCGAAATACATACTCTAGTTCTTCAGTGTGCCCTTGGTTCGTCAAGTCACCCAAGGAGATATGATAATCCGCTTCGATGTTCAGGAACTCACCAAGGAAGCCGGCAAAAAACTTTTCACGAGCGTCCAATACTTCTTCACCTACCTGTTGAAGGTATGGATAATGCAAGTCACCCATTAATAATATTTTCATCGATACTCTCTCCTCTCCTAGATCCCTGTAAAACAGGGTGTGAATTATCTATCTATTTGTGTATCACTATACAGAATAATCATTAATTTACTTCCATATTTTTGTAGAGGTTAAATAAACTTTATTTAAGTTTCGTTAAATAACGATGAAGAACATTAACAGAACTATATACTATTCCACTTTCACCTTTACTTCAGCTACTGCATTATATCCATAACCCTTACGGTTCCAAAATGGTTGTACCGGTTGAACTCTACCCTGGGTATCCTGTGCCCTTGATTGAATAACATATTCCCCTTTTTTATTCACTTCCCACGTATATGACCAAAGGGTCCAGGCATAAGGCTGAGCGGAACTATAAACCAACTCCGCTGCATCCCAGCTCCTCCCACCATCTACGCTAACTTCTACTTTTTGAATGCTTCCTAAACCGGTCCAAGCTAACCCCTTGATTTCGCGGATTCCTTCATCAAGCACTTGGAGAGGGAGCGGTTGTTGAATAATGGAGTTTACATTTGTTACTGTCACAGGTATTTTCCCGGTATCCCTCTGCGGATCGGGATAATACTGATAATCGATTATTTGAAAAGGACCTTGGTATTCATGATCAATCACCATGATGCGCTTTAGCCATTTGACCGAAGCCATAGCATACCATTGGGGAACAATTAAACGGTAAGGATAGCCATGAATATAGGGAATCGGCTTTCCATTCAATTCATAGGCAATGATCGTATCAGGATGTAACGCTTTGCTTAATGGAAGGCTTCGGCCATAGAAAAAGGTGCCATCCATATCTTTTTGTTTTCCAAAATCATATCCTTCAAATACGACTTCTTTTGCGGATGCATGAAGGCCGGTTTGGGTTAAGAGATAGGCTAAGGGTACGCCCTTCCATGTCCCTTGACTGACTGCACCTTTCTCCCATTGTTCACCATAAACTTGGGGCCTGAAAAGCGATCTTTGGTTTCCTGCACACTCTAACGATACCGTTATGGTTTTCGATGGCATTCTAATCAAATCTTGATAAGAAAACATCTTAGGCTGTTGGACATGCCCTAAGATCGGAAGGAAATAGCTACTCTCGGATAATCTGGGATATCCAAAATGGTTCCGCCGATAAAAAAGAGACTCTTCGGTCTGCCATTCCTGTAAGAATTCGATCGGAGTCTCCTGGTTTTCAGGATATAAGCTCCTCGTGATCAAATATGGTCTCATGAGCCCCTCCCCTTTTCTCTAAGTCACTTGTATTAAATATATTGGGAGGAGGTTGGCCAGATGATCAGTAATCTTTTTGTGATGAGAGGAGATTTGAGATTGTCGATTAACATATACCTGAAGTCATTATGAGATCGGTAGCTAAGAAAACGTTAACATTCTTAAAAATGACAAATAGCAGGAGAAATTCCTGCTATTTGGGCTTTTCAATGCTATTTTTAAAGATGCTTCAAACTGTCGATATACTAATACCTGATCATTTTAAATCTAGGTGATAACAGGAGAATCATCCTTCATGACCAGTTTCACTCACCAGACTCACCGACCAATGAGGGGAGCCTGACCTATCAAACCAAGCTCTATTTCGCGATTCTCTCTTTGCCACCCATATATGGACGAAGCACTTCCGGTATTAATACACTTCCGTCTTCCTGTTGGTAATTTTCTAAGATAGCAGCAACAGTTCGGCCAACGGCTAAACCGGATCCATTTAATGTATGGACAAACTCCGGCTTTCCTTTCGCTTCGCGGCGGAAACGGATATTAGCGCGGCGGGCTTGAAAGTCTTCGCAATTACTGCAAGATGAAATTTCCCGATACGTATTATAGCTTGGCAACCATACTTCTAAATCATAGGTCTTTGCGGACGAAAAGCCCATATCCCCCGTGCACAAGCTAAGCAGGCGATATGGAAGTCCTAGCAGTTGTAGGACTTTCTCAGCATTGGCAGTCATTTTTTCTAGCTCTTCATAGGAATCCTCCGGTCTAGAGAATTTCAAAAGCTCCACTTTATTAAACTGATGCTGGCGAATTAATCCTCTTGTATCTCTTCCTGCCGATCCCGCTTCTGAACGGAAACAAGCACTATAAGCGGTATAATAGATTGGCAATTGTTCATTGGCTAAAATCTCTTCCCGGTGATAATTGGTCACTGGAACTTCCGCAGTAGGAATTAGAAAATAGTCTGTGCCTTGCACCTTAAATGCATCATCTTCAAATTTCGGAAGCTGTCCAGTTCCAGTCATACTAGCCCGATTAACCATTTGTGGTGGCATCATTTCAACATATCCATGCTGATCCACATGCAGGTCTAGCATAAATTGAATTAATGCCCTTTCCAAACGGGAACCTAACCCTTTATAGAAAACAAAGCGGCTACCGGTTACTTTCGCTGCTGCTTCAAAATCAAGGATACCTAGTTCAGAAGCGATATCCCAGTGGGCTTTCGGCTCAAACAAAAACTCCTTCGGTTCTCCCCAATGACGGACAGGAACATTATCCTCTTCGGAAGCTCCAACAGGTACACTCTCGTGCGGGATATTCGGTATCGTAAGTAATATTTGATCTAATTCTTCTTCCACGTTGCGAATCTCTTCATCAAACTCTTTAATCTTATCGCCAACACCTTTCATTTCCGTGATCAGGTCATCAGCATTTTCCTTATTCCGCTTCTTTTTGGCGATTTCTTCAGATACTGTATTTCTTTTGTTCTTTAAAGCCTCACTTTCTACAAGCAGCGATCTTCTCTTCTCATCCAATTCCGTAAATTGATTTAATCCCGGAAAATCTCCTCCTCGATTGGCTAAAGCAAGTTTCACTCCTTCTAAATCCGCTCGAAGACGTTTAATATCTAACATAATTCATCCTCCTATCTAAAAAATAAAAAATAAAAAATAAAAAAATCCCGTCCCTAAAATTTAGGGACGAGATTTAACCCGCGTTGCCACCCTAGTTGGCTAGTCGAAATAGCCCACTCTTTACTTGCCATTTGCTCAGGGATGGATTCATCATTCAACTTGTCGGTTTGCACCACCCACCGACTCTCTGCAGAAGTTTACCTGATTACTATTCCCATCATTGCTCACGTATTTACTTATGGAATAAATGTACTATATTTTTACAGTACCTGCAAATTATTGTACAGTGGCTGGATTTCCTTGATATTTCTCAACTAACTCTAAGAAATAACGGTGGATCCGCTCATCATCTGTTAACTCTGGGTGGAAAGAGTTTACCATCAAATGACCTTGCTGTGCTGCTACTACCTGGCCATTGTGAACGGACAAAACTTCAACGTCTTGACCCACTTCAAGAATGAGGGGAGCACGAATAAAAACGGCACGGAAGTCCTCCGCTACTCCTTTAACCTCTAAGTCCACCTCAAAGCTTTCCCGCTGACGGCCAAAGGCATTACGCTGTACTTTTATATCCATATAGCCTAAGTGATTCCAATCCTGTCCCTCTATTTCCCCAGCTAGAATAATCATTCCGGCACAGGTTCCAAATAAAGGTTTCTTTTGCATATGGAATTGCTTTAGCGCAACATCAAAACCGTATTGCTTAATTAATTTCCCGATGGTCGTACTCTCGCCGCCAGGAATAATCAAGCCATCAATGTCATCCAGTTGCGATACTTTTTTAACGGCTACCGCTTCAGCGCCGGCCTTCTCCAACAGGCGCATATGTTCAGCAACAGCCCCTTGAAGAGCTAAAACTCCTACTTTTCTCATACTTACCAACCGCGTTCAGCCATACGCTCGTTTTTCAACAACGTGGAAATTTCGATTCCTTTCATGGCTGTTCCTAGATTCTTAGAAAGTTGCCCAATCAAAGCATAATCTTCATAATGAGTGGTTGCTTCTACGATTGCTTTCGCAAAACGCTCAGGATTATCGGACTTAAAGATCCCAGAACCAACGAATACACCATCAGATCCTAAATGCATCATCAAAGCCGCATCAGCTGGAGTTGCTACTCCACCTGCAGCAAAGTTAACGACTGGAAGCTTTCCGTTCTTATGGATGTACTCCAACAATTCATAAGGAGCTCCTAAGTTTTTCGCTTCTGCCATTAATTCATCGTAAGACATGCTTTGAACCTTACGGATTTGGCTTTGCATGGTGCGTTGGTGACGAACCGCTTCAACAATATTACCTGTTCCTGGCTCACCTTTTGTACGGATCATGGATGCCCCTTCTCCGATGCGGCGAAGAGCTTCTCCTAAGTCACGCGCTCCACAAACGAATGGTACTGTGAAGTCCTTTTTATTTAAGTGGAATACTTCATCCGCAGGAGTCAGTACTTCACTCTCATCAATGTAGTCTACTCCAAGAGCTTCTAATACCTTAGCTTCCACAAAATGTCCAATACGGGCTTTTGCCATTACTGGAATAGAAACAGCAGCCATTACTTCTTCTACAATAGTTGGATCAGCCATACGGGCTACTCCGCCTGCTGCACGAATGTCAGCTGGAACTCTTTCCAATGCCATAACCGCAACAGCACCTGCTGCTTCAGCAATTTTCGCTTGTTCAGCATTGATAACGTCCATAATGACGCCACCCTTTTGCATTTCAGCCATACCGCGTTTGACTAGAGAAGTACCGGTTTCGATCATAATTATCCCCCTACCATATATCCATTAGAATTATTTATCAAATTAATCATTTACTTATTTTACATAATGCGAGTCAAAATGACAACATTCCCCATAGAGATACTAGAACATCCCAGTAATGCTGTCGAAAAGACCTGCTACAAAGCTTTTAATTGCCCGGAAGAATAAACGGATCCAACCAGCCTCTTCCACTTCTTCCTTAGCAACTAAAGGAACCATATTCTGTTCCTTGTCTACAGGGCGCAAATATTCGTTTAGATCTTCACCAGAATACTCAACGCTAACTTTTCCTATAGATTGCCCTTTTTCTACAGGGGCTATTACTTCTTGTGTCGTAACAACCGGTTTATAATTCTTCTCATCATCGATTCGGACAGGAACAATAAGATCCCGTTCAGGAACGGCTACTGCTTCTAATTCTTTCCCTTTTTTTACTTCAACGGTTTCAAAGCCTTCGATCTCTTTATCTTTGTTGACAATGGCTTGCATCTTAAAGTTATTAAACCCGTGAGTCATTAGCTTTTTGGTTTCGGCAAAACGCTTGGCTTCCGTTTCAGCCCCCATGACTACAGTAATAATTCTCATGCCGTTTCGTTCTGCTGTTCCGGTAAAGCAATATTTTGCCGCATTGGTATGACCGGTCTTCAAACCGTCTACCCCTTCAAACCCATAAACCAAGCTCGGAAGCATAAAGTTCCAGTTATCCATTCGAACCTTTTGCGGAGAGTCTTCTCCTCTAAAGAACTTGCGTGGGATCGATGAAATCTGTAAGGCTTCCGGATGCTTGGTGATAATTTCCCGAGCAAGAATCGCCGAGTCTTTGGCGGTCATCAGATTGTCGCCTTCCACACTTGGGGCATACTGTCCCAACTCACTTGCAGGAAATCCCGAGCTGGTAACGAAGTGAGAGTTTTCCATGCCAAGCTCGGCAGCCTTTTGATTCATCAAGCTAACAAAATTCTCTTCTGTTCCGGAAATATGCTCCGCTAACATTACAGTTGCATCATTAGCTGAGTAAATCGCCATCGCTTCATACAATTCTCTAACCGTTCTTATTTCTCCTAACCCCAAGTAAACGCGTGACCCGCCATATGTCCCCATCCAATGTCCATACTCAGACGTTGTCACCTTATCATCCCAAGAAATCTTCCCGCTTTTAATGGCTTCTAGGGTAAGAAGCTCTGTCATCATTTTCGTCATACTGGCAGGAGGCAGAGCCTCATTTTCATTCATCTTGTACAGGACACGACCCGTACTGGCTTCCACCATGATCGCTGATTTCACTTCTAGATTAATTCCAACCGGAGCGGCCTCCGTTTGATTCCCGAAAGGCAAAACAAGCGTAAATAATAAGGCTAACGTCAAAATTGATGCTAATTGTCTTTTGATAGTTCTGTATTTCAACCTTTTCTCCCTCCTTATGTAGTACAAACCAATATCCATTGTACCACAGGAGAAGTTAAGATTTTAAGAAAAAATAAAAGCCGAGGGTTTCCCCGGCTTAAGACCTTTCCTACATCGAATAATTCGGTGCTTCTTTTGTAATCTGTACATCATGAGGATGACTTTCAATAAGTCCTGCGCCTGTTATGCGGACAAACTTGCCGTTTTCATGCAACTCATGCAAGTTTTTTGTTCCGCAATATCCCATTCCTGCACGAAGGCCTCCCACCAGCTGGAAAATGATATCAGCAACCGGACCCTTATAAGCTACTCGCCCTTCAATGCCTTCCGGTACCAGCTTCTTTTCATTTTCTTGGAAGTATCGATCCTTGCTTCCTTCCTTCATGGCTCCTAAAGAACCCATGCCTCGATAAACCTTAAAGCGTCTTCCTTGATAAATTTCGGACTCTCCTGGGCTTTCCTCACAGCCTGCAAACAAGCTGCCCAGCATCACCGCACTAGCACCTGCTCCAATGGCTTTTGCAATATCCCCAGAGTACTTAATTCCGCCGTCAGCGATAATCGGAATGCCATTTTTTCTAGCCACCGTGGCGCAGTCATACACGGCAGTAATTTGAGGGACCCCTATTCCCGCTACTACACGGGTTGTACAGATAGATCCTGGTCCAATTCCCACTTTTATTACAGAAGCCCCGGCATCAATGAGATCTTGAGTTGCTTCACCTGTTGCTACGTTACCAGCTACAATGGTCAAGTCTGGATACATTCCTCTAAGTTCACGGACACTATCCAATACCCCTTTGGAGTGGCCATGAGCCGTATCCACCACTAAGCAGTCAGCTCCCGCTGCTATCAATGCTTCCGCTCGTTCAAATAAGTCTTTAGACACGCCAACCGCTGCCCCAACCAACAAACGACCTTGTTTATCCTTAGCTGCATTAGGGAATTGAATAGCCTTCTCGATATCCTTAATGGTAATAAGCCCTTTAAGGATGTTGGTATCATCGACTAGAGGCAACTTTTCAATCTTGTGCTTCTGTAAGATGCTTTCCGCTTCTTTTAACGTGGTTCCCACTGGCGCCGTTACGAGGTTTTCTCTCGTCATGACTTCGGAAATGGAAATCGAGTAGTCATGGACAAAACGAAGATCTCGATTGGTTAGAATTCCTACTAAGTGATTCCCTTCGTCCACAATCGGTACTCCTGAAATCCGATATTTCGCCATAATTTCTTCCGCTCGATACACTTGCTCTTCTGGTCTTAGGGAAAAAGGATTGGATATTACTCCACTTTCCGAGCGTTTCACCCGATCGACTTCTTCAGCTTGTTGGGCTATGCTCATATTTTTATGAATGATCCCTATTCCACCCTGCCTGGCCATGGCTACGGCCATAGCAGATTCTGTTACAGTGTCCATACCAGCACTAATGATTGGCACGTTTAATCGGACATTCTCGCTCAGTTGGATGGCTACATCCACATCACGGGGCAGGATTTCTGATTTGGCAGGTACCAACAACACATCATCAAAGGTTAATCCTTCTTTAGCAAATTTGTTTTCCCACACTTGTTTTCCCTTCCCTTCACCGTATAAAATTTTTCCCTATTTCATCATTGCAAAAGATATTAGACGTAGTGTATCAAAATCCATATTTTACTGTCAAGAATCCCCTTATATTGTTCGTTTTTTAAAGTAAACTATAAGGAAACAAACCTCTTTAGTTCTAACATGCTAACCATTACCGAATATTACAGAAGATTGGTGATGCTTGTGGACTGCATTCATCGCATAGCATGCGAAAATCCAAACGAAAAAATGTGGAGTATGTTCGTTTACTTTGAGAGCGAGCCCCATGTAAAGCGTTTTTTAGAAAAGACCTACCAGGCTAATCAAGGGCAGGATGCATCACGCTTTGCCTTTCAAAATACTCATAAGTTTATTTACTACATCAAGCAAGGAAAAGAATATTACAACGCTGCATCTACCAGCAATATCTTGGTTAAACCATTGCTGATTTACTACGGTATGGTAAGCCTATTAAAAGCTGTCATCATATCCTCAGACCCGGGTTACCCCGCTCATACGCGGGTTTTACAGCACGGTATTACCAGCCGCAAGTTAAAAAAACTTGACTATAGCTTCTCTGAAGATGAAGTCAAAGTCCAAAAAGAAGGATTGTTTCCTATGGTGGCCAGCTATTTGAATTCGGATCACATCGTAGGGCAGAAATTTAAGATCAAAGATCTCCTTTCACTCATCCCAGAATTGAGGGAAAGCTATGAGAAATCTTATGAGGAAACCACTTTGATACCCTTACATATATCAAGGCATATTGATTTCTCATCGCCTGTCACTACTTTTTATCTCCCTGAACATATTTTGGATAAATACCATCTAACTTATGAAAGCTTTATCCATTTTCTGAATCGCCATAATCAAGGACAAGCTCGCTTTGTTCCCCATTCCCTTGAGGCTCCAAAGGGAATCATCCGGATCAGCTGGGAGCACCCGCAGGATATTCACGTTTCGGAGTCCCCTTCAGGCTTTGAAAATCATCTGTTTATCCAGGACTATAAGGGAAATCATCATTTCCTTTTAAGTGATAAGCCCGAATTATTTATTCCAGAGATGTTGTCTCACTACATGCTAATGTATATCTTAGGCATGCTTTGTCGTTATGAAACCGAACTATGGGGAGAAATTATCTTTTCCTTTACATCAGGAGAGATGTTCATCATCAACGAATTCTTAAACATCAGCCAAAGAAAGTTCCCCAATATGATCTTGAACTTATTGTTCAACGAACGGTTTATTTTCGAAACAATGTAAAGATAGCTTAATTGAACCAAAAAAAGAGTATCCCATTTGAATGGGATACTCTTTTTTATTATCCACGATTGATTTAGTGACCAAGATAAGCTTCTTTGACCTTGTCATCATTGAGAAGCTCAGTAGAGGATCCTGCTGTTACAATCTTTCCGGTTTCTAATACATAACCTTTATGGGCGACCTTTAAGGCTTGACGAACGTTTTGTTCAACCAATAGAACCGTAGTTCCAGACTGGTTAATTTCGCGAACAATCCTAAAAATATCGGCAATAATTAATGGTGCAAGACCCATAGAAGGTTCATCCAACAACAAAAGCTTAGGACGCGACATGAGCGCACGAGCTATGGCTAGCATTTGTTGTTGCCCTCCAGATAGGGTTCCCCCTAGCTGATTTTTCCGCTCTCTAAGGATGGGGAATCGATCCATTACCTTTTCCAAGTCATCCTTGATTTCGGCATCATTCCGTTGGAAAGCACCCATTTCCAGGTTTTCCAGAACGGTCATCTTGGATAGTATAGCTCGTCCTTCCGGAACCAAGGCAATTCCTTTACCCACCAATTGATCCGGACGCAAACCTGTGATATCTTCCCCAAGAAATTCAATTTTCCCTTTTTTAGGCTTGAGAAGGCCGGCCACGGTTTTCATGGTTGTGGTTTTTCCAGCCCCATTTGCCCCGATGATCGTTACAACCTCACCGGCGGAAACTTCAATGTCAATGCCCTTCAGAGCTTGAATATTGCCGTAATAGGTTTCCACGCCTGTTAGTTTTAGCATACTTCCTCATCCTCTTCTTTTCCGAGGTAGGCCTCAATAACTTCAGGGTTATTTTGAACCTCCTCCGGCTTTCCTTCTGCAATCTTCTTCCCAAAATTGATTACAGTCAGCCGATCACAGATATTCATTACCAGCTTCATGTCATGCTCTATTAAAACAACGGTAATATCCATGGATTGGATTCGTTTAATTAAGTGAAATAAATCGTCGGTTTCACTTTCATTCATTCCAGCAGCAGGTTCATCTAATAAAATTAACTTTGGATCGGTTGCAAGGGCACGGGCAATTTCTAGCCGGCGCTGCTGACCGTAAGCCAAATTTTCAGCTATGGTATCCTCATAACCCTTAAGTCCAACGACTTCAAGCAGATGGATCGCTTTTTCTCTAGTAGCCTTTTCTTCTTGCCGCTGTGCATTGGTTTTAAAAACACTTCCCCAAACCCCAGACTTGGTTCGGCAATGAGCGCCGACCATTACGTTATCCAATGCGGACAAATGGCTAAATAGCTTGATATTCTGAAAGGTACGGGTAATACCTAGTTCTGCAATTTGATGGGCCTTCCAACTGCTGATCGGCTTTCCCTCGAAGGTAATCGTTCCAGTAGTGGGAGGGAAAATTGCAGTAATCACGTTAAACATCGTGGTTTTCCCTGCTCCATTTGGACCGATGAGTCCAAAAATCTCCCCTTTTTTCACTTCAAAACTTATATCCGTCAGAGCGGCTAGACCGCCAAACATCTTACTGACGTTCTCCAGCTTTAAGCTCATGACGACACCTCCTTTGACTGGCCGCCTGCTTGGTTGGATTTCTTCCGTGATGTAAGAACTCTAAGCATATTCGCATCCAAAATACCTTGAGGTCTGAAGATCATCATAAGAACAAGAATCGTTCCAAAGATCATCATCCGATAATCACTTGCAAATCGCAAAGCTTCAGGAAGAAGGGTCAATAAAGTAGCTCCTAAAATAGGACCCCATATTACTTCGCTTCCGCCTAGAACGGCAAAAATCAGAATATCTACGGCTTTATGGTAATCAAAGTCAACCGGGCTGATAAAGAAAGTGACGTGGGCAAACAATGCTCCTGCCATTCCCGCAAGTATGGCCCCTTGAGCAAATGCTAAAACCTTATAATAGGTAATATTAATCCCCATAGCCTGGGCTGCACTTTCGTCAGCACGAATGGCTTCAAAAGCTCTGCCTACGCGTGACTGGCTTTGTCGATAAATAAATAAAAACACAAGCAATAAAACCAGCAACAATACCAAAATCGTTAATAGAGAGGAGAGTTGGGGAGAAGACAACCCTAACATTTTGGCTTGGATCCCCATACCCTTAAGCAACTTGCTCAAGGTCTGTCCTAACTGAGGAATTCCGTTCAAGCCCAGCGCTCCATTAGTAAATTCTAAGTTGTTGAAAATCACGCGAACCATCTCACCAAAACCTAAGGTACAAATCGCCAAGTAGACGCCGCTTAGACGCAAAGCAGGAATTCCGATCATAACCCCTACGATCCCAGCCATTATCCCCCCTGCAAGAACGCCTAGAGGCATTGGGAGTTGAAGGTTCAGCGTCAATAAGGCGGAAGTGTAGGCACCTATACTCATAAACCCTGCTGCTCCTAAGGATAACTGTCCCGTTGAAAGAGGAAGATACATACTTAGAGCTAGCATACAGTTAATTAAGATAAATGTGAAAATTTGTAGGTAGTAAGGATTCAATAACTGATCAAACATTCAATCACCGCCTAACTGGTTGCCCAGAGCTGAATAGCCCCTGTGGACGAAGCAATAAGATAAGGATAATCATTCCAAAGGCTACCGCATCTCGATAAGCGGAATCACCGTAAGCCACTGCAAATACTTCAGTTACTCCGAGAATTAGACCCCCGGCCATAGCACCTGGTACATTTCCCATTCCGCCTAATATAATAATAGCCAATCCCTTAAGACCCATGGAAATTCCCATAGTTGGAGCAACTGCATTAAAACCCATTCCGACAAGTACGCCAGCTAATCCGCCCAGGGCAGATGCCAACATCACTGTCATGATAACGATTCTCTTTGTATTAACCCCAAGCAAACTAGCGGTTTCCATATTTTCCGCTGCCGCTCTTAAAGCTTTACCGTACTTTGTTTTCCCTAACCAAATCTGTAACATTACCATAACGGCAACAGCAAGCGCGAAAATCAAAATTTGCACTAGGGAAATGCGAACGGAACCTACTTCGAAGGTAATGTTATTGAAGGGGATAGGGAAGGGTTGTGTTTCCGCTCCGAATAGTTTATGAGCCAAATTTTCTAAGATAATCGAAACGCCAATTGTGCTTATCAAGGAAGCAAGATGTGAAACTCCTTTTTTTCCTCGTAACGGTCGAAGCGCAAACCATTCCAACAAAAGTCCTAGAACAATCGTTACAGCAATGGCTGCAATAATGGCCATAATAACCGAACCGTCATAATAAACCACGGTCATCAATCCGACAAAGGCCCCAAACATGAATATTGCTCCATGGGCCATATTAATGATCTCTAACACCCCGAAAATTAACGTATACCCTAGTGCAACTAGGGCATACGTACTTCCAAGGGTCAAGCCATTGATGAGCTGTTGCGTTAACATATGAATGTCTCCTTCTTCATCTCAGCATTTTCCCTTTGCTTTTTAATTTGCTATTCAACTCGCTTGAATTCTCCACCTTCAATATGAAGAACCTTTACATCCATGATTGGATCACGATTTTCGTCAAATTGGAACTTTCCAGTAACCCCTTCAAAGTCCTTTAGCTCTACTAAGGAATCCTTTAAAGCATCACGATCATCCGCAACTCCCGCATTAAGGATGGCGTTTGAGATGATATAAAGGGCATCATAAGCTTGAGCAGCGAATTGGTCCGGACCCTTACCATACTTCTCGGTATATTTCTTCACGAAAGCATCAACCTTTTCAGACCCTGCAGGATACCAAGGAGTTGCAACATAGCTATTGTCTGCTGCTGCTCCAGCTTGCTTAACTAATTGTGGGGAGTTAAATCCGTTTCCACCGACGAATGGAACATTCAATCCCATTTCCCTCGCTTTTGCCAATACCAAACCTGCTTCCTTATACAGGGAAGAGACTAGAACCGCATCTGGTTTTTTGGAAGCTACAGAGGTCAATTGAGCGCTATAATCTGTATCTCCATTAGCGAAAGTTTGCGTATCAACAATTTCCAAGCCCAATTCCTTTACTGTTTTCTCCATTGTTTTGTAACCAGAAACGGAGAAATCATCATTACTAGCATACATTAATGCTACCTTTTTGACACCATGCTTTTCTACTACAGTTTTGATAGATTCTGGAATCGCAATGGATTCAGGGAGCGCATTTCGGAAAACATATTCCCCAATGTCTGTAATTCCTTCAGCTGTTGTAGAGGTTCCCATAATCGGCACACCATTTTGGTTCGCCACAGGACCTGCTGCAAACATCTCACCGCTTAGCGTTGGTCCGATAATTCCTACTACGTTATCATTGTTAATCAATTTATTTACGGCACTAATGGCCTGGTCCTTTTTACCTGCTGAGTCCTCAATGGCTAGCTCTACTTTCAATTTACCTTGATTAGCCTCGTTAATCTCCTCTTGAGCCAGCTTTAATCCGTTCGTAATAGCTTCACCATAGGCTGATCCACTTCCTGTCAGGAAGGACACTACCCCAATTTTAGCTACTAGCTCTCCTTGAGCTTGTTCTCCCCCTTGCGCTTCCTTGTTCGCTTCTGGTTGAGATTCAGCAGGTTGCGTTGATTGACCGCCGCCACATCCTGCTAACATGCTTACCGCTAGTACGGATGAGGCAAAGATAGAAAAAGCCTTTTTCTTAAAAACTTTCATTGTGATCCCCCTCGTATATGTTTTCTAGTAGTTCTTATCTTCAAAAAATTATATATGAATAGAAGATAATTTACAAACAATATTTTATATTTGAATTAATTCTGGAAAAAAAAGAAAATATCCCTAATCCACGAGAACCTGTTTAATATAAACGTTGCGATTTGCAGATAGATTGATAATCTTTCCCTTCACATCGACCATAGGCCGAGTCGGTTGGCTTGTATCGACAAATACAATTTTGCCTACTGTGCCATCTTGCAATTCAACATCTGTCCCTATTGAAAATTGGGTCATCCCCTCAACAAATGATCTGACAAAGGCCGGATCCAGCTTGCCAAAGCTATCGCTTAGCAACTGTTCTAAAACGATATAAGGAGAGTATCCTTGCTTATAAATCTTAGAGGAGCACATGGCATGGAAGATATCAGATATCGCAATAATTTTTGCATACACATGGATAGATGCAGACTGAAGTCCGAGCGGATAACCGGAACCATCTTCTCGTTCTTGGTGCTGCAGCACTCCAAGTGCTACTCCTTCACTGATGGACGGATTCGCTTTAACAAGATGATAGCCATATACGGGATATTTTCGAATTTCCTTCATCTCAGAAATCGAAAGCTTTTCTGGTTTATAAAGGATGCTTGAATCAATTTTGCTCTTTCCAATATCATGAAGCACTCCGGTTAAGGCAAGAGGCATGATCTCCTGATTAGGAAACCTGCTCCACCTTGCGATGCAGGCGCTTAAATAGCCAACAGATATACAATGATAATACGTATAATCATCCAAAGGGTAGTTCTGCTTTAACGTCGTCATGATATTAGAAAGCTCAATGGGAGCTTGAATGAGCGGATGAAGGCTTTCACTCAGTTCATGGATGGGGATAGGAAGACCACCTTGGACGCTTTGGAACATGCTCCTGAAAAATTGTACACAGCGAAAAAAATGCTGTTCAAAGGTGAGAACAATCGGCTGTGGCGGCTTAGGAACCACTTCAGAGGAAGGGGGAACAATCTCCTTTTCCTCAGTAGGTTTTACTAGATCTTTTCCTTTCGGCTGATGGGGATGCGATTCCGCAACTGTCACCTCCTCAATGAGGAACGCCTCTAAAATCTCGATTTCACGCTCATACAACTTTCTTCCTTTTTCAAACAATAGACCGCCAAGCGAAGTAACCACATCCGAACTGAGAGTTGATCCAGGCTTTAAATATGATACAAGTACTTGCGGCATGAAATCCCCTACCTTCTTGGGCTTCGTTTTACTCGAATCTAATAATAAAAGAAAAAAAGAAAGGTCAATGACCTTTCTTACCGTGAAGGAAAGTTTAAGTTCTCTAAAGTTTTAAAGCGAACAAAACTTTCCTGGAGGCATTGAAAAGATTCCAATAGAAGCTTTTCTTATTCTAAGTTTTGCTCTTCGTTTGTATCTTCTAGAATATCCTCTTCTTCATCCTCTTTATCACCCGTGCTCTCCACTTTGGCTACAGAAGCTACCTCCTGATCGTTTTCAATCCGAATCAGCTTAACCCCTTGCGTATTTCTGCCCATTGTGGAAATACCGCTGATTTCAAGGCGGATAATAACACCGGCCTCTGTTACGATCATGAGGTCATTTGCCTCATTTACGACCTTCAAAGCTACAATGTATCCATTACGCTCCGTCACATTTAACGTCTTAATCCCCTTGCCTCCACGTGACTGGATGCGGTAATCGGCTTCTGGAGTTCGCTTTCCATAACCCCTTGAAGTCACAATAAGGACATCTGCCCCTTCTTCGATCAGATCCATGTCAATGACTTGATCATCATCGTCTAGGGATATTCCTTTAACCCCTGTAGCGGAGCGGCCCATAGATCGAACATCATTTTCGTTAAAGCGGATAGACATCCCATGTTTAGTACCCATGATCAGATCCTGTTTGCCATCTGTCAATACCACACCAACCAGTTCGTCATCCTCTTTGATATTAATTGCAAATAAACCACCCTTGCGAATATTCTCGAAGGCCTTCAGATCTGTCCGTTTGACAATCCCATGCTGGGTCGCAAAGAATAGATAATGATCTTCGGAGAAATCCTTAACAGGGATGACGGCTTTGACATACTCCCCTTGCTCAATCTGTATTAAATTGATAATCGGGGTTCCACGGGCTGTCCGGCTGAACTCGGGGACTTCGTAGGCTTTAATGCGATAAACCTTCCCACGGTTCGTAAAGATTAATAAATAATTATGGGAATGGGTAACATAAAGATTCTGAACGAAGTCATTTTCCTTTGCTTCTGCTCCCTGAATCCCCCGGCCTCCTCTACGCTGGCTCTTATAAGTTGAAAGAGGCAGACGCTTGATATAGCCATTATGGGTAAGAGTGATACATACTTCATCTTCTGGAATTAAATCTTCGATTTCAATAAGATCTTCTGATTCAGCAATTTCCGTCCGGCGCGCATCAGCAAATCTTTCTCTTACCTCTAGCAATTCTTCTCGTATGATCGCCAGGATTTTCTTTTCATCGGCTAGGATTGCTTTCAATTCAGCGATTTTCTTCACAAGCTCCTGATATTCCTCTTCGATTTTATCCCGCTCTAAACCGGTTAAACGCTGTAGTCTCATATCGAGAATAGCCTGGGCCTGCTCATAGCTTAAGGAAAATCTGTCCATTAGGCCATTGCGTGCTTCTTCCGTTGTTCGCGAGCTTCGAATCAATGTGATAATTTCATCAATATGGTCGAGAGCAATCCGCAAGCCTTCCAAAATATGAGCCCTAGCTTCCGCCTTGCGAAGCTCAAACTCGGTGCGGCGACGAATAACTACTCTTTGATGATCTAGATAATGGGTTAGAATTTCCTTGAGATTTAATACCTTAGGCTGTCCATTCACTAAGGCAAGCATATTGACCCCAAAGGTCGTTTGGAGGGCCGTCTGCTTGTACAAGTTGTTTAAGAGAACCTGTGGGTTAACATCCCTTCTCAACTCCATGACGATACTCATCCCATTACGGTCAGATTCATCGCGCAGGTCGGTAATGCCCTCTATTTTCTTATCTCTAACCAGTTCCGCTATCCGTTCAATAAGTTTCGCTTTGTTGACTTGATACGGTATTTCTTCAACGACGATGCGGAACTTCCCTTTGACTTCTTCCACATTGGCCTTTGCTCTAACCGTGATGCTACCACGGCCGGTTTCATATGCCCGATAGATTCCACTTCGTCCCATAATCTGAGCCGCCGTTGGAAAATCCGGTCCCTTGACGATTTCCATAAGATCACGAATCGTTACCTCTTCATGATCGATAAGCAAGAGAACCCCATCAATGACTTCCCCCAGATTGTGAGGGGGAATATTGGTGGCCATTCCGACAGCAATACCTGCTGCTCCATTCACTAGAAGGTTAGGAAAGCGGGCAGGAAGGACAAGGGGCTCTTTTTCATTCCCGTCATAGTTCGGTCCATAGTCAATCGTGTCTTTATTAATATCTCGAAGCAATTCAGTGGAAATCTTCGACAGCCTTGCTTCCGTGTATCTCATCGCCGCTGCTGGGTCACCATCAATGGATCCAAAGTTTCCATGACCTTCTACAAGAGGATAGCGGTATGAGAAATCTTGGGCCATACGCACCATCGTCTCATAGACAGCTGAATCACCATGGGGATGATATTTACCGATAACATCCCCAACGATTCTAGCTGACTTTTTAAAAGGTTTATCCGGCGTCATTCCCATCTCGTTCATGGCAAAAAGAATCCGGCGGTGTACCGGCTTTAGCCCGTCTCGGACATCTGGCAGAGCTCGGCTTACGATGACGCTCATGGCATATCCCAAGAAGGACTCCCGCATTTCCTGAGCGATATTTCTATCTATTATGTTGGAACGTTGCTCTTCAGCCATTCCGCTTTACCTCCGTATCGTCCTATATGTCCAAATTCACTGCGTACTGCGCATTATCCTGGATGAAGTCACGGCGTGGCTCAACCCGATCGCCCATCAAGGTATCGAAGATTTCATCTGCTTCCATCGCATCCTCAAGACTTACGCGAAGCAAGGTGCGACTCTCAGGATCCATGGTCGTCTCCCAAAGCTGATCCGGATTCATCTCTCCCAAACCTTTATACCGTTGAATATTAGGCTCCGGTTTATCGCCAATTTCTTTCAATGTCGCCCTTAGCTGATCATCCGTATAGGCATATCGGATATTCTTTCCTTGAGAAATCTTATAGAGAGGGGGCTGGGCAATATAGATATAGCCTTCCTCGATTAATGGTTTCATATAGCGGTACAAGAACGTTAACAACAGCGTACGTATGTGAGCTCCATCCACATCCGCATCGGTCATGATAATGATCTTGTGGTACCTTGCTTTCGCAATATCAAAATCTTCTCCAATTCCTGTCCCGAAAGCCGTAATGATGGTACGAATCTCATTGTTGGAAAGAATCTTGTCAAGACGAGCTTTCTCCACATTGATGACTTTTCCGCGCAGAGGCAGGATGGCTTGATAATGACGATCACGTCCTTGTTTAGCAGATCCGCCCGCTGAGTCCCCTTCAACGATATAAATTTCACTGATCGATGGATCCTTAGATGAACAGTCCGCTAGTTTCCCAGGAAGGGCACTCACCTCAAGCGCACTCTTCCGGCGTGTCAACTCTCTCGCCTTTTTAGCGGCTTCTCTCGCACGTGAGGCCATCATCGCTTTATCCACGATTTTCCTAGCCTCTGAAGGATGCTCATTGAGATAATCCATGAAGTGAACGCCAAAGATAGACTCTGTAATGCTCCTTGCTTCACTGTTTCCTAGCTTGGTTTTGGTTTGCCCTTCAAATTGGGGATCCGGGATCTTCACGCTGATAATAGCCGTTAAGCCCTCCCTCACATCATCTCCCGTAAGGTTATCATCCTTCTCCTTGAGGAGATTGTGTTTACGCGCGTAATCATTAATAACCCTCGTTAGTGCGCTCTTAAATCCAGACTCATGCGTTCCACCCTCATGGGTATGAATGTTGTTCGCATAGGAGTATAGATTACTGACGAAGCTATCGTTATATTGAATAGCCACTTCTACAAATAAACCATCTTTTTCGGTGGAGATGTAGATCGGGTCTTCTAATATGCTTTCTTTGTTTTTATCTAAATGCTGAACAAAAGAAACAATCCCGCCATCAAACTTATAGGAATCGCTTCGATCATTCCTCTCATCAACAAGGGAAATACGGATGCCTTTATTTAAGAAAGCGAGCTCTCGCAGTCTTTTTTGCAAAATATCATACTCAAAAACCGTAGTTTCGGTGAAAATTTGCGGGTCAGGCTTAAATGTTACCTTCGTTCCTGTTTCTTCCGTGTCACCGATAATGTGCAGATCTCCTTCGGGATTCCCGAATGTAAAGCGTTGTTGGTGGATGTGCCCATTTCGTCTGACTTCCACTTCTACCCATTCAGATAAAGCATTAACAACGGAGATCCCTACACCATGGAGTCCACCGGATACTTTATAACCTTCCCCTCCGAATTTTCCTCCAGCATGAAGAACGGTTAGTACAGTTTCTACCGTAGATTTACCTGTCTTTTCATGAATGCCTGTCGGAATTCCACGACCGTTATCAATGACCGAAATACTATTGTCTGGATGAATGGTTACTACAACGTCGGTACAGTATCCAGCCAAGGCTTCATCGATGCTATTATCGACCGCCTCCCAAACCAAATGGTGAAGCCCTCTGCTGCTCGTTGACCCAATATACATCCCTGGACGCTTCCGAACGGCTTCCAGACCTTCCAACACCTGAATTTGACTTGCATCATATGAATGATTTTCAGTCGTCAAGCCAATCACCTACTCTCTAAACTGCTGACAAAATTCGCTCTTCTCTTTAACGTTAAAGAGGAGATCGGGGAACAATATACTTTATCACGCATAATGACATAAGACTTCGTTTCTTCTTTACTGATGCGAATCAGTAGCTGCTCTCCGTCCTTTTGATCGAGGAATTCTTTTGTGATTTTTGATGACTCCATATGATTATCAATAATAGCAATCACATCGGTAGACCGAACTACTGTATCTCCGCCTAAATGAATAAACAAAATCCCACCTCATTTCTCCATGATGGCATTGCCGGATTGAACCCGGAAGATCGAAGCATCCTCCAACGTTTGATGATGGAGCCCTTCTACGCCGGTTGCAGTCACAAAGGTTTGAACCTTGTCCTTGATTGCATCCAATAAATGAGACTGGCGTGAAGCATCTAACTCAGAAAGGACATCATCCAACAAAAGAATCGGATATTCTCCGATTTCCTCATAAATCAATTGTATCTCTGCTAATTTCAAGGAAAGGGCTGTGGTCCTCTGTTGCCCCTGGGAGCCATATTGCTGAACATTCGTCCCATTAATGTGAAAACTAAGATCATCCCGATGAGGACCAAGCAATGTCGTACCACGTGCCAGCTCCTTTTCCTTTAGCTGTTCCAATTGCTGGACAAACTGTGCAATCGATTCGGACAGGGGCAGGAGCCGATCCACGCTAAAAGAAGGGTGATATTGAATCGTTAACGTTTCTTTCCGTTGCGTGATATCCTGATGAACGTTATTGGCCCAAATTCCCATTTTTTCAAGGAAATCTATTCTTCGAGAAATGATCTTAACGGCTAATTCGGCTAGTTGTTCATTCAACACATCCAAAAAGCCTATATATTTTTTGTTTTTAAACGCATCTTTCAGGCATTGGTTTCTTTGGGTTAGTACCTTTTGGTACTGTGATAGCAAGTGAATATACATCGGTGAAACTTGTCCGATTTCCATATCAATAAACTTGCGTCTCTGCTGAGGGGTCCCTTTCACAATACTGAGATCCTCTGGAGCGAACATGACCACATTCATAGCTCCAATATAATCGCTTAGCTTTTTTTGCTCCAACCCATTTATTTTCGCTTTTTTTCCCTTCCCAGTCAACTGTATTTCCAACTGGAGGGGACCTCTTTTTCTCTGAACCGTTGCTTTAATCCAACTAAACTCCTCATCCCAGTTGATCCATTCTTTGTCTTTCGTGGATCGGTGTGATTTAGTTAGTGCTAAAACATAGATAGACTCCATAAGGTTGGTTTTGCCCTGCGCGTTTTGTCCGAGAAAAAGGGTAATATTTTGATTAAACGTTAGTTTTTGCTGCCCATAATTCCTAAAGTGCTTTATATCGAGTTCCTTCAGAAACACTACAGGGATCCTCCCTTTGGTAAACCGAGTTTTACGTATGCAGGCTGCTTGAGTCTGCCAGGGAAGACATCTTAAGAGGAACGGCCAATCACATAAGCATGCGTTCCATCAATTTCGATGCGATCATCGGGGTAAAGTTTCTTTCCCCGACGATTCTCTGCTTCTCCATTAACGGAAATTTGAGCTTCCTCTAAAAACACTTTGGCTTGCCCTCCTGTATCCACAAGGCCTACCAGCTTAATAAACTGCCCTAGTGTAATATATTCATCACGAATCTGAACCATTTCTTGATTCAATGGATACACCCCATCATTTTGGAATTAGTAAGTTCTTACCGGCAATATGAGATACAAGCTATGCTCATGCTCTGTAGGATGAATAATAAAAGGGCTCATCGCACCCGTAAAGCGAATTTTCACTTCTTCACTATCAATAACCCTTAGTGTATCAAGCATATACTTGGCATTAAAAGAGATTTTTAATTCTTCTCCCTCAATCATTGTTGCTTGAAGCTCTTCCGTAACTTTTCCAACCTCGGGAGAAATAGAAGAAAGTTCGACAAGGGAATCAGGGCTAACGGAAAACTTGACTACATTGTTTTTTCCATCCTTTGCTAATAAGGATGCCCTTTCTATCGCATGTAGAAACTCTTTTGTATTTAAAATTATATCCGTTTTACTCTGTTGTGGAATAATACGGTTTACATCTGGGTAGGTTCCATTCAATAAGCGTGAGTAAAACAAGATACGCTGGGTTTTAAATAGAATTTGGTTATCGGTAACAACAATATCAACTAAAGTGTCATTATCAGGCAAAATTTTATTTAACTCCTGCATACTTTTTCCCGGTGTAACAATGTTATCTAAGGCTAGATCGGAAGAAGCTTCCACAAAAGATCTTTTGCTCGCCAAACGATGACTATCAGTAGCCACAAATCGCAGTTCATCTCCTTGTAAGGACCACATAATCCCTGTCAGGATCGGCCGCAGTTCCGTTGTTGCTGCAGCAAAGCCTGTTTGCTTGACCATTGTTTTTAGAATATCAGAAGGTAAACTAAACACCTTTTCTTCTTCAATCTGAGGAAGTCTCGGGAAATCTTCAGGATCTAATCCATTTAAGTTAAACTCTGACTTTCCAGAACGCAGAATCGTTTGGAACCGATCGCCTACCTCTAATTCAACAAATTCTCCAGGTAAGCGGCGTACAATATCGTTTAAATAACGAGCTGGAAGGACAATGCTTCCATGCTGCTTAATATCAACATAAAGATCTCCCTCCAACTCCAGGGGAATGGTGTATTCAATCGAAATATCAGAATCACTGGCAGTAAGAGTGATTCCTTCAGAATGGCTGCTTATTTTAATCCCTGTCAAAATGGGAATCGTAGTTCGTGAAGACACGGCTTTACTAACGTCATTTATTGCTGCTGTCATGATGTCTCGATTAATCATTAAGTGCACGTGTAGTACCCCCTTATTTCTTTTTCAAACTATCGGAACTATAACTTCAGCTTCGTTTCCTCAGCAGGTTCTAAATTATCTCGTAGAGAAGTCCAATCTTTAATATTATAACTTATCTATATCTTTTTTTTAACAGTAATAGTAGTAGGGCCTGTGAGTTTGTGGATAACAGAAGAAAAGAAATAAAGAGACAGCCTGTCCACATGTGGATAACTTGTGGTTAGACTGTCTCCTGTATTCACAGGTTAAAGGCTGCTTTATTTTACATTTTTAATTTTATCAATTAATTCTTTTACTGTATCTTGCAGTGAATGGTTGGACTGCAGTTCCGTAGAAATTTTCTCATTGGCATGAATGACGGTCGTGTGGTCCCTTCCGCCAAACTCGTCACCAATCTTTGGAAGAGAGTAATCGGTCAGCTCACGAGATAAGTACATGGCGATTTGCCGCGGATAAGCAATGGATTTATTGCGTTTTTTCGCTTTAAAGTCCTCTAGTTTTACCCCGAAGTGCTCTCCTACCACTCGCTGTATATCCAAAATCGAAATCACTCTAGGCTTGTTAGAAGGAATAATGTCCTTTAACGCTTCTGTCGCCAGATCTACGTCAATATCGCGATTAATTAAAGAGGAATAAGCAACAACACGGATAAGTGCACCTTCCAGCTCACGGATGTTGGTATCAATCTGGTTCGCAATATAAACCATCACTTCGTTGGCTATGTCGAGATTTTCTGCTTTAGCCTTCTTTCTAAGGATGGCTATTCTTGTCTCCAGGTCTGGCGGCTGAATATCGGTAATGAGCCCCCATTCAAAACGGGATCTTAACCGATCCTCTAAGGTTGGAATTTCCTTAGGCGGCCGATCACTGGAGATGACGATTTGCTTGCTCTCATCATGCAGTGCATTAAATGTATGGAAAAACTCCTCTTGAGTTTGTTCTTTCCCCGCTAAAAACTGAATATCATCTATTAATAAAACATCTACACTGCGATACTTATTGCGGAAGTCAACCGCTTTATTATCTCGAATGCTATTGATGAATTCATTCGTAAATTTTTCAGAAGAGAGATAGACGACTTTGGCCGACGGGTTATGCTCTAAGACATAATGGCCGATGGCGTGCATCAAGTGGGTTTTTCCTAAACCTACACCACCATAAATAAATAGGGGGTTGTATGCTTTCGCCGGAGCCTCGGCTACAGCCAGGGATGCTGCATGGGCAAACCGATTACCTGTACCAATGACAAAAGTATCGAACACATATTTAGGATTAAGCATATGTCCGGGTCCAGGGTCATCGGAGGAATAGGACCTTTTATCCTCTACCTTCTTAGGTGCCTTGGACTTAATATTCGCATCCGAATCGGAAGTTACGATTTTAACTTTCATAGTTTCGCCAGTTATCTCATACAATGTTTCGCCAATTAATTGAGCATAGCGTGATTCTAGCCAATCTCTCGAAAACTCATTGGGAGCTGAAATGAATAAGGTATCATCGTCAAGGGCAATGGCCTTCGTAGATTTTAACCATGTTTCAAAGCTAGGTTTACTTAATTTTGTCTCAATCATGGCAAGGGCCTTATCCCATACTTTCTGAATCCCTTTCATATCATTCCCCCCAAATACTTATGCACATTAAATGTGTATAAGAAAAGCTTATTTTTCTCTATATTCGACAACATTCGCTCATCATCCACATATCTATAGTTGTTAATACTCACAATAGTGGATAATTGTCCACAAATCTATCCACAGATTGTGGAAAACTCATCTATCCTATCCAACTTATCCACGAGTGAAAACACAACTATGATAGCAAATAAAAGTCTTTATATCAATGGGTTTTTCTGATTTATCCACAAGCACCACAAATTGTGGTCTATTTTTGTTCACACCACTATATTATGTGGATATCAGCCGGATAACCCTGTCGATATCCGACGAAAATTGTTTCACGGTTTTCCACACGGTGGTTTGGGAAATAATTTAAGGTAGGTATAAAGGATTACTGACCTGTATCATTCACTAGTAATACAGTAGATATGCAAGGACCAAGAAATGGACAGGCTATATTCTTGACAGGGCTAGGCAGAAGGAATATAATAATCGAGAATGTCTTGAGATTCTTTGCAGTTGAGCTGCAAGGAGTGAAAGGCAGCACTCAATATGATTGAAGGATCCTATTTGGGATATTTTTAAAAGAGGATCTAGCTGGTCTGAGTGTTAGAATAGGTGTTATTCCTCAAGGGAGGTGGATATAATGAAACCAACGTTTAGTCCGAATAATCGTAAGCGCAAGAAGGTGCACGGATTCCGTAAGAGAATGAGCACGAAGAACGGTCGTAAAGTTCTAGCTGCGCGTCGTAGAAAAGGAAGAAAAGTATTATCTGCCTAGGCCACTTTTGCAAGTGGCCTTTCTACAATTCAAGGCTTTTTTCTGTTTATTGGGGTTTATTCCCACCTCTGCATTCCCATAATCTTTAAAAGAGGAACCAACTTACAGGGGATAGGGGTTTGTTTATGCTACAAAGTCAACATCGTTTGCGTGATCAAAATGAGTTTCAAAAGGTTTTTCAGCAGGGGAAATCAGCAGCTAACCGCCAATTTGTAGTGTATATGCTGCCCAAAGAGGGACAAGAGCATATTCGAATCGGGATTTCCGTTTCAAAGAAGATCGGAAAGGCTGTAGTTAGAAATCGTGTGAAAAGATTAATTCGGGAAGCTTCCAGATTGCTTGTTCCACAAATGAAGTGGAGAGGGGATCTTGTGATTATTGCCAGAATTCCTGTAGCAGAGATGGACTATCACGAATTGTCGGCTAGTTTAACCCATTGCTTAAAAAAAGCAAAGCTCCTATCCTAAAAAGACATTAAAGGAGGAAGGGTTTGTGAAGCGATTGCTTATGGGTGCCATCCAGTTTTACAGAAAAGGCATTTCTCCCTTAAAACCGCCAAGCTGCCGTTTCTACCCAACATGCTCTGCTTACGGATTGGAAGCCATTGGAAAGTTTGGAGCCTTAAAAGGGACTTGGCTAACGGCAAAAAGAATAGGAAGATGCCATCCTTTTCATGCAGGAGGCTATGATCCTGTTCCTTAATTTGTATATACATATTATTCATATCAGTGCAAGGAGGAGTTTTCTTGCTTTTTGGGAAGAAGAAAAGCTATACCTTTATTTCTATTGTTTTTATGGTGCTTCTCCTAACCGGTTGCGGCACGGATTATATGACCAATCCGCCACCGATTGATCCGAATACAGGTGGTTTTTGGGATCGTTATTTTGTCTTTCCTCTATCCTGGCTGATTGATGAGACTGCCTTAATTCTATGGGGAAGCTATGGGTTAGGGATTTTGGCAACGACGATTATCATTCGTCTTGCTGTATTGCCTTTAATGATTAAGCAATTAAAGAGTTCCAAAGCCATGCAGGCTATTCAGCCTGAATTGCAAAAGATCAGGGATAAGTATAAAGATAATCAGCAAAAGATCCAAGAAGAAACTTTAAAGTTATTTCAAAAGCATAATGTCAATCCATTGGCTGGATGCTTGCCTTTGTTGGTGCAGATGCCCATCCTGATCGCCTTTTATCAAGCCATTATGCGCAATGAGCACGTTCGGGAGCATAGTTTTCTTTGGATGCAGCTAGGACAACCCGATCCTTTTTATATCTTGCCGATTCTTGCCGCGGTAACGACCTATTTCCAAAGTAAAATGATGGGCACAGGAATGCCTCCAAATCCACAAATGCAGATGATGCTTGTCATTATGCCGATTATGATTTTAGTAATCGCTGTGACCCTTCCTTCTGCGCTATCTTTATATTGGGTATTTGGTAATATCTTTACAATTGTTCAGACCTTTTTTATTAAAGGGAACACACCGGTTCCAGCTCAGGAGGTTAAAAAGAAGTGAATAAAGTAACGGTTACCGCCAAAACGGTTGATGAAGCCATTGCCTTGGCACTTAAACAGTTAAATGCTGAAAAGAACCAAGTAACCGTAACCATCCTAGAAGAGCCCACGAAAGGTTTTTTTGGCTTAATTGGCGCCCGGCTGGCCAAATTGGAAGTAGAGCGTAAGATTGATCCGGTCGATGAAGCAAAAACGTTTTTGCAAGATATCTTAACGGCGATGAATGTTACGGCTTCCATTGAAGTGAAAAAGGAAAAGGATGCGATCTTGTTTAATATCGTTGGGGAGGATCTAGGGATTATTATTGGAAGACGCGGACAAACCTTAGACTCTTTACAATTCTTAGTTAATACGGTAGGGAACAAGCATTCGGAATCCTATTTGCGGATTGTATTGGATGCGGAAAATTATCGGCTTAAGCGAAGACAAACCCTGGAGCAGTTAGCGGATCGACTGGCTCATAAGGCCATAAAAACCGGTCAGGTAGTTAAGCTGGAGCCGATGCCATCTCATGAACGGAAAGTCATTCATACCTTTTTACAGGATCGAAAGAACATCAGCACATATAGTGAAGGGGAAGATCCTAACCGTTACATTGTGATTCAATCCAAAAAATAAATAAGACAGTAAAAAAGCTCCTTGTATAACTTTTGTACAAGGAGCTTTTTGTTTAATGGAAATCTTGTTGTATATTTATTCAAAATAGCTGGTCTGGAGGCTTTTTCTTATTCTGCTGGTATGATATTCTAATATTTTAGGGAAATCTATATACTAAGGCATTTTTATATAAGGAGCAGTATTGTTATGGAATTTGATACGATTGCAGCCATTGCCACGCCCATGGGAGAGGGAGGGATAGGTATTATCCGCGTAAGTGGACCCGATTCCGTTGAGGTTGTGGATAAAATATTTAAAGGAAAACATAAGTTATCCACTGTGGATACTCATACGATCCATTATGGTTATTTAATCGAGCCCGGAGAGGGAACGATTCAGGAAGAAGCAATGGTAACGGTTATGAGAGCGCCGCGTACGTTTACCAAAGAGGATGTGGTAGAAATTAATTGCCACGGAGGGATCGTTTCGGTTAATCGTACGTTGCAATTGGTTTTAGAAAATGGGGCAAGGCTGGCTGAGCCTGGGGAATTTACAAAAAGGGCTTTTTTAAATGGGAGAATCGATCTTTCTCAGGCAGAGGCTGTTATTGACTTGATTCGTGCCAAGACAGATCGGGCGATGAAAGTGGCTTTGCATCAAGTGGAAGGAAAGCTGTCGAGACTAATACATCGCTTAAGGCAAAATATTTTGGAGTTGTTAGCCCATATCGAAGTGAATATAGATTATCCAGAACATGATGTGGAATCGGTAACCCGAAACATGTTATTAGAAAAAAGCGAACTAATAAAAGAAGAGATTCTGCGACTTGTACGAACTTCAGAGCAAGGAAAGATTCTTAGAGAAGGTTTATCCACGGTCATTGTTGGCCGGCCGAATGTAGGGAAATCATCATTGCTTAACAGCTTGATCCATGAGAATCGGGCTATTGTTACGGAAATTCCAGGAACCACAAGGGATGTTATTGAGGAGTATGTAAATGTAAAAGGCGTACCGTTGCGGTTAGTCGATACCGCTGGGATTCGTGAAACTGAAGATATTGTAGAACGGATCGGGGTTGAAAAATCCCGGCAAATGTTAAAGGAAGCCGATCTTATTCTTTTAGTCTTAAATTACAATGAAGAACTCTCTGAAGAGGATAAGACTTTATTGGAATTAGTAAAAGGTTTAAATACAATAGTAATCATAAACAAAATTGACTTACCGCAACAGCTAAAGATGGAGGAGCTGCAATCCCTTGTTCCTAATCTTACGCTAATTACAACCTCAGTAAAAGAGGAAGAGGGCATTGAAGATCTCGAGCAAGCCATAGCCAATTTGTTCTTTCAAGGACAAGTCATGCAAGAAGATCAAACTTATGTTAGCAACGCGAGGCATATTGCTTTACTAAAGGATTCAATTAAAGCGATGGAGGATTTCGCAGAAAGCATTGGGTCTGGAATGCCTGTGGATATTTCTGCTTTTGATTTGAAGCAAACTTGGGAGCTTCTTGGTGAGATCGTAGGGGATACGGCTAGCGACAGCTTATTAGATCAGATTTTCTCACAATTTTGTCTAGGAAAATAAGGAGGGGAGTCTTATGGTATCACAATATGATGCAGGCTCGTTTGATGTTATTGTAGTCGGGGCAGGGCATGCAGGAGCAGAGGCGGCTTTGGCAGCAGCAAGGATGGGTTGTAGTACTCTCCTGCTAACCATTAACTTAGATGCCGTGGCCTATATGCCATGTAATCCATCGATTGGAGGACCGGCGAAAGGACATGTGGTCCGGGAAATTGATGCGTTAGGAGGGGAAATGGGGAGGAATATAGATCAAACCTATATTCAAATGAGGATGTTGAATACAGGAAAAGGTCCCGCTGTGCATGCGCTGCGTGCTCAAGCAGATAAGTTTCTGTATCAGCATCGAATGAAAGAAACCATTGAAAATACTCCAAATCTCATGTTAAGGCAAGGTCTGGTAGAAGAACTTATCGTGAATGAAGGGGTATGTGAAGGGGTTATTACCAAAACCGGTGCAAGATATACTTCGAAAGCAGTTGTGTTGACAACAGGAACCTATTTAAGAGGAAGGATTATTATCGGAGAGCTTCAATACGAGAGTGGTCCTAATAATATGGCTCCTTCGGTTAACCTTTCTCACAATTTAAAGGATTTAGGGTTTGAGTTAGTCCGTTTTAAAACGGGAACCCCTCCTCGCGTAAACCAGCAGACGGTCGACTTTAGTAAGATGGAAATTCAGCCGGGGGATGAAAATCCGCAATTTTTCTCTTATGATACGACGGAGGAAGTACCCAACCAAATTCCTTGCTGGCTGACCTATACCAGTTCCGAAACCCATGAAATTATTAATTCTAATCTTCATCGGGCCCCTATGTTCTCTGGGGTTATAGAAGGAACGGGTCCAAGATATTGTCCGTCAATAGAAGATAAGATCGTTCGATTCAATGATAAGCCAAGGCATCAGATTTTCTTAGAGCCAGAAGGAAGAAATACATTAGAAATGTATGTTCAAGGATTTTCTACAAGTTTACCTGAGGACGTACAGCTTCAAATGTTAAGAAGTGTTCCTGGAATGGAAAATGTGAAAATGATGCGAACCGGCTATGCCATTGAATATGATGCGGTTGTTCCTTCTCAACTTTGGCCTACACTCGAAACCAAAAGAGTAGAAAATCTTTTTACAGCCGGACAGCTTAATGGTACTTCAGGGTATGAAGAAGCGGCTGGGCAAGGGCTAATGGCAGGGATTAATGCAGCCTTAAAGGTACAAGGAAAAGAACCTCTAATCTTAGACCGTTCAGAAGCTTATATTGGCGTCATGATTGATGACTTGGTTACGAAAGGAACGCTAGAGCCGTATCGTCTTCTTACCTCTAGAGCGGAATATCGACTCTTACTTCGCCATGACAATGCGGATTTACGACTTACGGATAAAGGGTATGAAATCGGACTAATACCTGAAAAAAGATATACAAAATTTACGGAAAAGAAACGATTAATCGAATTAGAAAAAGAACGCTTAATGACTACGAAGGTAAAACCTGATGCACATGTTCAGGAGTTTTTGAGGCGTGTTGGATCCGCTGAGATAGATAACGGAATAGAATTAGGCGCTTTGCTTAGAAGACCGGAAGTTAGGTATAAAGAGTTGGTGGAATTAGCTCCCCCAGAGGTTCAAGTGCCAGACGATGTAGCAGAACAAGTAGAGATCCAGATTAAATATGAAGGATATATCCGCAAGCAGCTACAAGACGTAGAGCGAATGAAAAAGATGGAGAGGAAGACCATCCCGCCGCATATTGATTATCATCAACTTCAGGGTCTAGCTAAAGAAGCCAGAGATAAGCTAGCTAAGATCCAACCGCTGAACATTGGTCAAGCGGCACGTATTGCAGGTGTAACGCCGTCAGATATTTCCGTGCTCCTGATTTATCTAGAACATAAAAATAAGGTAACCAGTTAGGAGAAGTTTCATGGAACCATCGGTTTTTCAAGATAAGTTAGCTGAGCGGAACATTACCTTATCTGATCAGCAAATGAGTCAGTTTCATCAATATTTTACCTTGTTAGTGGAATGGAATGAAAAGATTAATCTTACAGCGATTACGGATAAAAACGAAGTATATGAAAAGCACTTTTTCGATTCTCTATCCGCTTCTTTCTTCTTCGACTTTTCAAAGGTCCAGACTATAATCGATATTGGGGCAGGGGCAGGGTTTCCGTCCTTGCCTATTAAAATCGTTCACCCCCATCTTCAAGTAACCATTGTCGACTCTCTTAACAAGAGAATAACATTCTTACAACACCTAGCTAAAGAATTAGAACTTGAAGGGGTCACTTGTGTTCATGGGAGAGCGGAGGAATTGGGAGTCAATCCTCAATATCGGGATCGATTTGATGTCGTTACGGCAAGAGCAGTTGCTCGCTTGAATGTATTAGCCGAGTTTTGTATGCCGTTTGCCAGGGTTGGAGGTTCTTTTGTCGTGTTGAAAGGGGCAGATGCTTCCAATGAACTAGATGAAGCAAAAAAGGCAATTAAGACATTAGGAGGAAAGACGGAGAAACTGGAAAACTTCCGGCTCCCAACAGAGCAATCGGAACGAAGCATTATTCTCATTAATAAGCTCACGCCAACTCCGAAAGGGTACCCAAGAAAAGCGGGGACACCAGTGAAGAAACCAATTATATAGGTTATTTAAGCAGAGAGGCTATATTCTAGCCTCTTTTTTGTGCGCTTGGCAGCGCATCTTACTAATCGGGTTCAAGTCCCGTGTGTGC